>JASFVG010000098.1:0-12355 GCA_050049955.1 Anaerolineae bacterium
GACTATCCTGCCGACAGCCTTCTGGCATGCACTGACGGCGCAGGTGGCAGAGGAGAACCTGGCATTCCCGGGAGGCATCCGTCTGGTATACTTTGGGGGGGACAGGACCCTCCCGGAGCGTCTTGCTGCCTGGCACGCGTGTGTCGGCGACAGGACGTGGCTCGTGAATGGATACGGTCCATCAGAGGCAACGATGGTGTCCACGATATGCAGTCTAAGCGAGGTGGCAGAGCCATCTGCGGTGCCATGGGAGGCACCGATTGGGCGCCCGCTCAACAATGTCCGCATATACATACTGGATAAGCACTTGACCCCTGTTCCCATCGGAGTACCTGGAGAACTGTACATTGGCGGCGTCGGGGTCGCTCGAGGTTATCTGAACCGGCCAGCGCTCACGGCTGCCAATTTCATTCCGGATCCCTTTGGTCAGAAGTCAGGAGCACGTCTGTATAAGAGTGGAGATCTCGCCCGCCTCCGGGCGGATGGCAACATCGAGTTCCTGGGCCGCTTGGACCTGCAGGTGAAAGTCAGGGGCTTCCGGATTGAGCTCCGTGAGATCGAGACAGTACTGGTGGGGCACCCAGCTGTCAGGCAAGCTGTCGTGATTGCGCGGGGAAATGGGCGGGGAGGGTCTCTGGCCCGCCTGACGGATAAGCGTCTCGTCGCCTATATCGTGCCCGCGACAGAAACCGGGGTCACCGTCAATCAGCTGCGGCGTTATCTGAGCGAGACGCTACCTGACTACATGATACCCTCCGCGTTCGTCGTGCTGGACAGGTTGCCCTTGACTCCTAACGGGAAAGTGGATCGCCGTGCGCTCCCTTCACCCAATCTAGGTCGGCCGGAACTGGAGGAGGCGTACGTGGCGCCGCGGACGCCGGTGGAGGACGCATTGTCTCGAATCTGGCAGGAGGTACTAGGCTTGTCCCAGGTCGGCGTTCACGACGACTTCTTTGGGCTCGGGGGGCACTCCCTCCTGGCGGCCCGCGTGCTCTCGGGCGTGCGCAGCAGGCTGGGTGTGGACCTTCCAGTCCGTGAGCTGTTCGAGGCACCAACTATCGCCGGGCTAGCTAGGTCGGTGGAGATCATGCGCTGCTCGATGTTCTCTCCGCGCAATGGGACGCGAGAGGTGGAAGGGCAGCGTGAGGAGGCCAGTCTGTGAGGACTCTGGAGTTCATAGCGCATCTTTCTGCGCGAGGCATTGAGCTTTGGGCCGATGATGATCGGCTGCGCTACAGTTCGCCAAAGGGGATGCTGACGCCAGCCTTGCGGGAGGAGCTAGCAGGCAGACGAGCTGAGATTCTGGCTTACCTACGGAGAGCGACGCTCAGCGCGACGCCAATACGACCCACCCTGCAAGATGTCCCGGCTCCGCTCTCCTATGCCCAGGAAAGGCTGTGGTTCCTCGATCAGCTAGAACCGGGCAGTCCCACGTACAACGTTCCGGCGGCCCTTCAGCTGGAAGGGGCCCTTGACGCGGAGGCGCTGGTGGGGAGCCTGAACGAGATCGTGGCACGTCATGAAGCGCTGCGCACAGCATTCCCGTCTGTGGATGGGCAGCCGGTCCAGAGAGTCGCCACCGCGATGGGCTTGCATGTGCCAGTTGTGGATCTGAGCGGTCTACCCGAGAGTGAGCGAGAGGGCCGGGCTCGGCGATTGGCGGAGGAAGAAGCCCGGCGGCCATTCGACCTGGCCCGCGGGCCCTTGCTCCGAGCCAAACTGCTCAGGTTGGATGAAGAGAAGCACTTGCTGCTGCTGACGATGCATCACATCGTATCCGACGGCTGGTCAGCGGGCATCTTGTCCAGAGAACTGGCGACTCTGTACGAAGCGTTCTCCTCTGGGCAGCCGTCGCCGCTTCGCGAGCTCCCGATCCAGTACAGCGACTTTGCGATCTGGCAGCGGGAGTGGCTGCAAGGCGAGGTTCTGGAGGCGCAGCTCTCGTACTGGAGGCAGCAGCTTGCCGGTGCGCCAGCCTTGCTGGAGCTGCCGACCGATCGGCCGCGGCCGGCAGTGCAGACGTATCGAGGCGGCTGGGAATCAGTGAGGCTTCCACTGCCCCTGTCGGACTCCCTCAGGACGCTCAGCAGGCATGAGGGAGCGACATTGTTCATGACGCTTCTGGCGGCGTTCCAGGTTCTGCTGCACCGGTACACAGGGCAGGAGGACATCGTAGTGGGCACGCCAATTGCGAACCGGAACCGCGAGGAGATCGAGGGGCTGATCGGGTTCTTCGTAAACACACTTGTGATGCGAAGCGACCTCTCAGGGAATCCCACGTTTAGGGAGTTGCTGCGGGAGGTTCGCGAGGTATGCTTGCAGGCGTACGACCACCAGGATCTGCCATTCGAGAAGCTCGTGCAGGAACTACAGCCGGAGCGGAATCTGAGCTATGCACCGGTTGCACAAGTGGTTTTCGCGTTCCAGAACCTCCCGCTGCAGCGGATCAGCCTTGCTAACCTGAAGGTGAGTCAGCGCAGGTTCGAGACAGGAACAGCCAAGTTCGACCTGCTGCTCTCGATCGCTGATGAAGTGGAGGGGATGAGGGCGGTATTCGGGTACAATACTGATCTGTTCGATGCGACAACGATCAAGCGAATGGCGGGACACTTTCAGACCTTGGTTGAAGGCGTCGCGAGTGATCCCGATCAGCAGATTTCGCTCCTGCCGCTGCTGACCCAAGCCGAACGGCATCGAATGCTCGTCGAGTGGAACGATACGCGGGCGGACTATCCAAGGGGCCAGTGTGTCCATCAGCTGTTCGAGGCCCAGGTGGAGCGAACCCCCGAGGCGGTCGCGGTTGTGTTTGGGGATCGGCAGTTGACGTACCGCGAGCTCAACCGACGGGCCAACCGGCTGGCGCATTACCTTCGCAAGCGAGGCGTTGGGCCTGAGGCGCTGGTAGCCATCTGTGTCGAGCGCTCCCTGGAGTTGGTCGTGGGTTTGCTCGGCATTCTGAAGGCGGGAGGGGCGTATGTGCCGCTTGGCCCATCTGATCCGAAAGAGCGACTGGCCTTCCTGCTAGAGGACGCTGGGGCATCGTTGCTGTTGACTACAGAACAGGTCCTGCTGGATCTTCCAGACTTTGACTCGCCTGTGGTCCGCCTGGATGAGAACCTGGAGGCTGCGGCTGGGCAGAATGACGGCAACCCCTTGAGTGCGACGACTGACGCCAACCTGGCCTATGTGATGTATACTTCAGGGTCCACCGGGAGGCCCAAGGGCGTGAGCGTGGTGCATCGAGGTGTAGTGCGCCTGGTGAAAGGAACTGACTACGCCAGGCTCACGGCCAACGAAGTCTTCTTGCAGTTTGCGCCCCTTTCCTTCGATGCCTCGACATTTGAGATCTGGGGCGCACTACTGAATGGCGCGCGGCTGGTGGTCTGTCCACCGCGTAGCCCGTCTCTACAAGCACTTGGCAGAGTCCTCAAGCGGCACGAGGTTACGACGATATGGCTCACGGCCGGACTATTCCATCAGATGGTGGACGATCACATCCAAGGTCTCAGACCCGTTCGACAGCTACTTGCAGGCGGCGATGTTCTGTCGGCTGAACACGCCAGGGAGGCTCTGAGCAATCTGGATCCGTGCTACCTCGTCAACGGCTACGGTCCGACAGAGAACACGACCTTTACAACCTGCTACGCGATGACGGATCCACAGCAGGTCGGACATTCCGTCCCCATTGGACGGCCTATCGGCAACACACAGGTATACCTGCTGGACCGACGCCTGCAGCCTGTCCCGGTGGGAGTACCAGGGGAACTGCACATCGGAGGTGACGGACTGGCGCGCGGATACCTGAATCGTCCCGCCTTGACAGCCGGGTCGTTCATTCCCAATCCCTTCCGCGACGAGCCCGGAAGCCGCCTATACAAGACCGGGGACTGGGCCCGGTACCGGCCCGATGGGAACATCGAGTTCCTGGGAAGGATGGACTACCAGGTCAAGATCAGAGGCTTTCGCGTCGAATTGGGGGAGATCGAGACCGTGCTACGGCGGAGTCCCTCAGTGCGAGAGGCCGTGGTCTTGGCCAGGGACGATGGGCCACCTGACGCTTCGGTCGAACGCATGCCGGGCAAGCGATTGGTGGGATACGTCGTTCCGAAACAGGGATCGGCCCCCGCGGCTGCCGAGCTACGCCATTTCCTGCGGCGTCAGCTGCCAGAGTACATGATACCATCGCACTTTGTGATGCTCAGGGACTTGCCGCTGACATCCATCGGCAAAGTGGACCGCCGGCTACTGCCGGCACCCGACCTGCAACGCCCGATGCTCGAGCAGGCGTACGTGGCGCCACGAACCTCCGTGGAGGGACTTCTGGCTGGGATCTGGAGAGAAGTGCTGGGACTAGAGCGCATTGGCGTCCACGACAGTTTCTTCGCGTTGGGAGGCCACTCACTCATGGCCACGCGACTTGTCTCCCGGATACGTGACACGTTCCATGTAGAGCTGCCGTTACGCCGGGTTTTCGAAGCACCCACCGTAGCAGAAATGGCCATGCTCTTAGTTCAGGACGAAGCGGCGGCAGAGGACCGGGTTGAGCGTTTGTTGGATGAGCTGGACGCTATGTCAGATGAGGAAGTGAGGCAGCGTCTGCATAGCGAAGATGAAGGAGTGGACCGTCGTGAGTGATCTTGACGGTCGCGTCGCCGGGCTTTCTCCAGAGAAGCGAGCGTTGCTCGCGCGGCGTCTGGTGCGAGAGCGAGCGGCTATGGCCGATAGACCAGAGATCCCCGGGAGGGGCGGGGCATCTGCCTGCCCCTTGTCCTTTGCGCAGGAGCGGCTGTGGTTTCTGGACCAGTTTGAGCCTGGTAGTGGGTTGTACAACCTTCCAATGGTGCGTCGGCTCAGAGGCATGCTCGACGTGCATGCGTTGGAGCGGAGTCTGAACGAGATTGTTCGGCGTCACGCGTCCCTGCGGACGACCTTCCCGGACGTGGACGGACAGCCAGTTCAGGCCGTTTCGCCCTCACTGACCATAGTGCTGCCCGTGGTGGACCTGGGAGAGGTCCCTCGCGGCGAGGGAGAAGCGCGAGCGAGGCAGCTGGCGGCAGACGAAGTGCAGCGGCCGTTCGACCTGGCCGGGGGCCCGTTGGTGAGAGCTCTCCTGCTGCGGTTGGGCGATGACGACCACGTGCTGGCAGTGACGCTGCACCACATCGTGTCCGACGGCTGGTCAATGGGGATTCTATCCCGCGAGCTATCGGTGCTGTACAGGGCGTTCTGCAGGGGAAGGCCATCGCCACTTCCCGAGCTGCCGATCCAGTACGCTGACTATGCTGTCTGGCAGCGGGAGTGGATGCAGGGGGAGGTCCTTGAGGAGCAGCTTGCCTATTGGAGGCAGCAGCTTGCCGGTGCTCGAGGAGTCCTGGAACTGCCCACTGACTACGCCCGCCCGGCGGTGCAGAGCTATCGCGGAGCAGCGCGGTCCACGGTGCTGCGGAAGGGTCTGATGGGGGCGCTGAGGAAGCTGGCCCAGCAGGAGGGAGCGACCCTGTTCATGACGCTGCTGGCGGCTTTCAAGGTGCTGCTGTGCCGCCTGACCGGGGAGACCGACATCGTTGTCGGGACGCCGATTGCGGGCCGGCGGCGGACTGAGGTGGAGGGGTTGATCGGATTCTTCCTGAACACGCTGGCCCTGCGCACCGATCTCTCCGGCAACCCAACATTCTTCGATCTTTTGCACAGGGTGAAGGACATGAGCCTGGAGGCATACGATCACCAGGATATCCCTTTCGAGAAGCTGCTGCAGGAGCTTCAACCGGAGCGGCATCTCAGCCACACGCCGCTCTTCCAGGTGTTACTCAACATGCTCGTACTGCCTGAAGGGTCAGCTGTCGAGATGCCCGGTCTGCGCGTGGAGGGCTTTGGGCTTCCCGCGGCCTACTCTAAATTCGACTTGACCCTGTATCTGCAGGAGGCGAGAGAAGGTATCGGGCTGACGTTGGCCTACAACAAGGATCTGTTTGCCGAAAAGCGAGCCATAGAGTTGTTGGAGCAGTACGAGTATCTGCTATCCCAGATAGCGAGGCGTCCGGAGGTGCCAATCTCTGAGCATTCGTTGGTGACGGCGAGGGCGCGCGCGATACTGCCTGACCCAAGGGCACCGCTCGATGCCACCTGGGCTGGGTCTGTTCAGGAGATGTTCTCGCGGCAAGCGTGCCGGTCTCCGGAGCGGGTTGCGGTCGTGGATCCGAGCGAATGCTGGAGCTACGGGGAACTTGAGATGCGGAGCAACCAACTTGCCAACTACCTGATAGAGGCTGGCATCCAGCCTCAGGAGGTGGTGGCAATCTATGGACATCGTAGTGCGTCACTTGTAATGGCAGTCCTGGGAGTGCTGAAGGCCGGAGGGGTGTTCCTTATCCTCGACCCGGCGTATCCGCCCGCGCGTCTGGAGGAGTATCTTCGCTTGGCTGAGCCCCGGTGTTGGATCCAGGTCGAGGCCGCGGGTGTGCTACCCAAGCGACTGGAGGAGTTCGTCGGCAAGGCGTCCTACCGTTGTTGCCTGGCGGTGCCCCCAGAGGGTGCGGAAGCGGGGGCCGGTGTGTTGGGGGGTTGTCCAACCGGTGCTCCGGGAGAGCCGGTGGGGCCAGACGATCTGGCCTGCATCACGTTCACATCGGGCTCGACTGGCAGGCCGAAAGGGATCCTGGGAAGGCACGGCTCGTTGAGTCAGTTCCTGCCATGGAAGGTGGGCACGTTTGGCCTGACCCATGCAGATCGATTCAGCATGCTGTCTGGGCTCTCACATGATCCTCTCCAGCGTGACATCTTCACGCCGCTGTGGGTCCGGGCGGCGATTTGTGTTCCGGAGCCTGATGTCGTCCGTATGCGAGGCCGGCTTGCTGACTGGGTGGCACAGACGGAGATAACCTGTGCGAACTTGACGCCGGCGATGGGACGGTTATTAACGGAGACAGCAGCGCCGGGTAGTCGCTTGCCGTTGCTCCGCTACGCATTCTTCATTGGGGACAGGCTGACCCGGCGTGACGTGACGCAACTCCGGCGATTGGCGCCTGGGGTGACGTGCGTCAACCTGTACGGTTCTACGGAGACACAGCGAGCGCTGGGAACGTATGTTGTTCCTTCAGGTCCAGAATGGGGGGGCGGACGGAGGAAGGAGGAATACCCTGTGGGCCGCGGCATGCCGGGGATGCAGTTGCTGGTGTTGGACACCGAACAGCGCCTGGCCGGCGTCGGTGAGCTGGGTGAGATCTATGTGCGGAGCCCCCATCTTGCGCGGGGATACCTGGACGATGAGGCGTTGACCCGGACGAGCTTCCTGGCTAGCCCGTTCACTGGCGCAGCGGGGGATCGTCTATACCGTACAGGGGACATCGGCCGCTATAGAGCTGACGGAAACATCGAGTTCGTTGGGCGGCTAGATGATCAGGTGAAGATCCGTGGTTTCCGTGTCGAGGCGGGGGAGATCGAGGCGATTCTGGAGAGCCATCCTCTGATCGAAGAGGCCTTGGCTGAAGCCAGAGAAGAGGAGGGTGGGGACAAACGCCTGGTAGCGTACGTGGTTCCGAAACAGAAGCCCGCCCCGTCGATCAGAGAGCTGCGTGGGTTTCTTGGGCGGAAGCTGCCTGACTACATGGTGCCTTCGCACTTCGTGGAGCTGGACAGGATCCCGCTCACACCCAATGGGAAGGTGGATCGCCGTGCCCTGCCAGCGCCAGAGCCAAAGCGGCCTGACCTAGGTGTAGGGTATGTGGCTCCGCGCAGCTCTGTGGAGGAGCGGCTTGCCCAGATCTGGAAGGACGTCCTCGGGCTGGAAAGAGTCGGTGTGAACGACAACTTCTTCGAGCTGGGAGGACACTCGTTGCTTGCCACCCGGGTCATGTCGCGCGTGCGCGAGACTATGAATGCAGAGCTACCGCTTCGCACCCTATTCGCGACACCGACCATAGCCGGTCTGGCCAGGTCAATGGACACTATTCGTTGGGCAAGGCAGCCCAGGGAGCCCCGGGGTGACGATCTCGAGGTGCCCCGGGAGGAGGGAGTTCTATGAACACTCTGGAACTCCTGGACGACCTTCGCACCCGCGACATTGAGGTTTGGGTCGATGGAGATAAACTGCGCTATAGTGCGCCAGCGGGTGCGCTGACACCAGATCTGCGCCGAGAACTGATCTCCAGAAAGGCTGACATCCTGGCGCTCTTGCAGGCAACCGCGCACCGGCCGCCTCCCGTGTCGCGCGTCGCGCGAGATCGGGTTCTTCCCCTATCCTTTGCGCAGGAGCGACTGTGGTTTCTCGACCAGCTGGAGCCCGGAAAGGCCGTCTACAACATCCCGATCGCGCTACGACTCATGGGGAAACTGGATGTAGAAGCGCTTGAGCGTAGCCTGAACGAGATTGTAAGGAGGCATGAGGTCCTACGAACAACCTTCATCGCGCAGGGCGGAGTACCGTTCCAGGCGATCGTTCCCTCGCTCAGCCTGCATCTGCCGATACGCGATCTGAGCGGGATACCGGAGATCGACCAGGAGACCGAGGTCAAGTGCTTGGCCACGGAAGAGGCTCAGCGCTCGTTCAGTCTGTCACGCGGCCCCCTGATACGCTGGGCCCTGCTACGGCTGCATGAGCAGGAACACGTCTTGCTCATTACCATGCATCACACTGTCTCAGATGGCTGGTCAGGGGGCGTTTTCTACCACGAGCTCTCCACGTTGTATGATGCCTTTCGAGGCGGCCGGCCATCCGTCCTTCCTGAGCTCCCTGTCCAATATGCCGACTACGCCGTGTGGCAGAGGGAATGGCTGCAAGGAGAGGTGCTGGAGGCGCAGCTCTCGTATTGGAGACGCCAGCTCTCCGGCGCACCAACTGTGCTTGACTTGCCGACGGATCATCCGCGCCCGGCGGTTCAGAGCTTTCCCGGGGCCCGCCAGTCCGAGAGTCTACCGGTCGCTCTAGCCAACGACCTGAAAGCGCTAAGCAGAGAGGAGGGCGTGACGTTGTTCATGACGCTCTTGGCGGCGTTCAATGTACTCCTCCACCGGTACACGGGTGCGCAAGACATCCTGGTGGGAACCCCCATCGCGAACCGCAACCGGGCGGAGATAGAGGGTCTAATCGGGTTCTTTGCGAACACCTTGGTATTGCGAGGCGATCTATCGGGCGACCCGACGTTTCGGGAGCTGCTGGCGCGGGTCCGCGAAACGTGCCTGGATGCCTACGCCCACCAGGACCTCCCGTTCGAGAAGCTCGTGGACGAGCTGCAGCCGACGCGGAGTCTGAGTCACGCCCCGATCTTCCAGGTGATGTTCGCACTACAGAACGTTCCGAGAGGAGCGCTTAGACTCTCGGGGCTAGAGGTGAGCCAGCTGGCCGTCGGACGCGCAACGGCCATGTTCGACCTATCGCTGGTGGTGTTCGAGGCGGGCGCGGAATTGAGGTTGGTGTTTGAGTTCAACACGGACCTGTTTGATGCGGCAACGATCACCTGGATGCTCGGCCACTATCGTACCCTGCTGGAGGGGGTTGTCGCGCATCCAGACTGGCGGGTTTCTGCGACGCCTCTGTTGACGGAACCTGAGCGGCAGCAGATTCTTGTGGAATGGAATAGGACTGAAGCGGTTTGCCCGGATGACCTGTGTGTCCACCATCTGTTCGAGGCTCAGGTCGAACGGTCGCCGGAGGCTGTGGCACTCAAGTTTGAGGATCGGCAGCTGACGTACGGGGCACTCAACGCTCACGCAAATCGACTCGCGCACTATCTAAGGGAGCGCGGGGTTGGGCCCGAGCAGCTGGTGGGTGTGTGTATGGAGCACAGTCTGGAGGCACCCGTGTCGATCCTCGGGATTCTCAAGGCGGGAGCAGCTTGGCTGCCCCTGGACCCAACATACCCGGTTGCCCGGCTGGCGTACATGATCGCGGACGCAGGTATCGAGACCCTCTTGATCCGGCCTGGGGTTGAGGGTTTGGTGCACGCCGCGCGTGCGGAGGACTGTGTGCTGCTAGATCTTGATCGGATGCCGGCGGAGGTGACCCGGCAGCCATCCAGGAATCTGCACGTGGAAGGTTTGGATCCCGACAATCTCGCCTACGTCATCTACACATCGGGCACAACCGGCCGGCCGAGAGGCGTGCTGATACAACACCGGGGAGTGGTCAATGTGATATGGTATCGCGCATTCAGGCTCCTGGGCCCGGAGACTCTGAGGTCAGCGGTGCTGCAATCTTCTCTCTCCTTTGACGCGAGTGTGGCCGCGCTGTTCGTACCTCTTGTCGCAGGGGGAAACGTGAGAGTTGTCAGGGATCTGCAAGAGCTTGGTAGGCTGCTGTGCGTAGACAACACATCGTACCTTGTACTGACACCGTCGAGCCTTGAAGCTCTAATGGCAGACGCGGTGATTCCGGACTCTGTGGACGCGGTTGGCGTCGGTGGCGAGGCGATGGGGAGGCAACTGATCCAGCGGGTCAGCAGCCAGACGAGGGTTCGCAGGTTGATCAACTTCTATGGTCCAACGGAGGCATCGATTGCCTGCACGGTTGGTACTATAGTGGACCGCCGTTCGGGTGCTCGCGAATACGGCAGCGACCAAGCTGTCGACAATCCAGATGGCCCTGTCACGATTGGCAGACCTACGCCGAACAACAGCGTGTACATCCTGGATCGTCGCCTGGAGCCCGTGCCCGTTGGCGTTGTAGGGGAGCTCCACACCGGAGGGATCGGTCTTGCTCGTGGGTATCTAAACCGTCCGGGCCTCACGGCAGAGAAGTTCATCGCAGACCCATTCAGTCGTACACGGGGGGCCAGGCTATACAAAACGGGCGATCTTGCGCGTTACCTGCCGGATGGACGTATAGAGTTCCTAGGTCGCCGGGACCACCAGGTGAAGGTGAGAGGCTTCCGGATCGAGCTCGAGGAGGTTGAGACAGTCCTGACGAGACACAAGGCCGTCAGGCAGGCAGTGGTTCTGGCTAGGGACAGCGAGGAAACTGGGTCACCAGGGCGCCCCAGCGGCAAACGTCTTGTTGCGTACATTGTTCATGCAACCGAGACTCCCGTCACGGTCACTGAACTGCGAAGGTATCTCGGCAGGGAACTGCCTGACTACATGATCCCATCTGCGTTCGTTACACTCGACGAGATCCCGATGACCCCTAACGGGAAGGTGGACCGGAGCGCTCTGCCGGCCCCCGATCTCGGAAGGCCGGACCTCGAGGCGGTGTATGTGGCGCCGCGTACGCCTGTTGAGGCCGCTCTAGCCCAGATCTGGCGAGAACTCCTGGGCCTCGAGCGCATCGGCGCCCACGACGACTTCTTCGATCTAGGGGGGCATTCTCTACTCGCCACGCGGGTGGTGTCCCGGATACGCAGCAGGCTGAGGCTGGATCTGCCTCTCCGGCGAATCTTTGAAGCGCCGACGATTGCCGAACTTGCACAGCGAATAGAGACAGACGGGAGAACACAAGCCGACTTTGTGCCTCCTGCCATCAAGCCGCTCCCTCGTGAAGAGCACCAAATCGAGCGTTCCTCGGAGGGCGAACTCACCGATGGATGACCGAGGCAGGACAGCCGATTCATCAATGTCAGCATCAGGAGCTGCGGTCGAGAGCCTGGACGGAGCACTGGATAGTGACGTTCTCGTCTTTCCCACCTCCTTCGCGCAGGAAAGGCTGTGGTTTCTCGACCAGCTGGTCCCCGCTATTCCGGTGTACAACATTCCGGCGGCCCTGCGGTTCGAAGGCATGCTGGACGTAGAGGCGCTGGCACGAAGCCTGAACGAGATCGTAGCTCGACACGAATCTCTGCGGACGACCTTCTCTGCTGTTGACGGGCAGCCGCTGCAGGTTGTCAGTCCGTCGATGTCCATCCCTTTGCCAATGGTGGATCTCAGCAGCCTATCCGAGGGGGACCGAGAGGCTGAGGCCCGGAGGTTGGCTGGTGAAGAAGCTCGAAGGCCATTCGATCTCGCTGAAGGTCCCCTGCTGCGCGCTGGCCTTCTGCGGCTGGGCGCAGAGGAACACGTACTGCTGCTGACGATGCATCACATCGTCTCGGACGGGTGGTCCATGGGTGTCTTTTTCCGCGAAGTGCGGACTCTGTACAAGGCCTTCTCCTCTGGGAAACCCTCCCCGCTGAGCCTTCTACCGATCCAGTATGCCGATTTTGCCGCGTGGCAGCGGGAGTGGCTGCAAGGCGAGGTGCTGGAGGCTCAGCTTTCGTATTGGAGGGAGCAGCTTGGGGGTGCGCCAGCCCTGCTGGAGCTGCCGACGGATCGGCCACGGCCGGGGCAGCAGACGTATCGCGGTGCGTGGGAATCGTTGAGTCTGCCGCGAGGGCTGTCGGACTCGCTCAGGGCCGTCGGCAGACAGGAGGGAGCAACGCCATTCATGACG
>JASFVG010000099.1:0-12259 GCA_050049955.1 Anaerolineae bacterium
CAGCATCAACCCGTTCCTGGTAGCCGACCTAGCGGGCGAGTTGGAGCGGTACGTTACGGAAATGGGCTTCCGGGGCCTGAAGCTCTACCCGACGTACCACCACTTCAACGCCAACAGCAATCGGATCTATCCGCTCTACGCCAAGGCTCAGGAGCTGGGGATACCGGTGATGGTCCATACCGGCTCATCCATCTTCCGGGGGGCGCGGCTCAAGTACGGCGATCCGCTCCTTATGGACGACGTGGCCGTTGACTTTCCCGAGTTGACGCTGCTGATGGCGCACAGCGGGCGAGGATTCTGGTATGACCGCGCCTACTTCCTCGCCAGGCTGCACGCCAACATGTACATGGAGATCGCCGGGCTGCCCCCGAGGAGGCTGCTCGACTACTTCCCCGAGTTGGAGCGGGTGGCCGACAAGGTCATCTTTGGCTCCGACTGGCCCGGGATGCCCCACGTCGGCCGCAACATCGAGATGATCCGCTCCCTGCCGCTCAGGGAGGAGACCAAGGAGAAGATCCTGGGAGGCAACGCGGCACGCATCCTGGGTATCAGTAGTAGCCGGTAGTGACTACCATTGGCAGCCGATCTGGGCCATGTAGCTCGTTGCGACTGACACTGGCCCCGAAGTCTGGAGGAGGTGTGTCTATGGATATCAGGAAAGTTGGAGTCGTTGGCTGCGGGCTGATGGGGGCGGGCATCGCCCAGGTGGCGGCCCAGGCGGGCTACGAGACCATCGTGCGCGAGCTGAACGAGGATCTGCTTCAAAAAGGGCTGGGGCACATCAGCGCCTTCCTGGACAAGGGGGTGGCCAAACGGAAGATGACTGGGGCCAGGCGGGACGCGACCTGGGATCGCATCAGCGGTACGACCGACCTGGCGGACCTGGCCGATTGCGACCTGGTGATTGAGGCTGTGGTCGAGAACATGGCGGTCAAGCAACAGCTGTTCCGTGAGCTAGACGGCATCTGCCACGAGGACGCCATCCTGACCACCAATACCTCGTCGCTCTCCATCGCTGGGATGGCTACTGCCACCGGCCGCCCGGATAGGGTCGCTGGACTCCACTACTTCTTCCCTGCTGTCATCAACCAGTTGCTGGAGGTCGTGGCCGCGGAGGAGACGTCGGAGGAGGTGGTGGAGGCGCTGCTGACCTACGCTCGCGGTGTGGGCAAGGTGCCTATCCTCGCCAAGGATGCGCCGGGCTTCGCCATCAATCGTTTCTTCGTTCCCTGGCTGAACGAGGCAGCGCGCATGCTGGGCGAGGGCCTGGCGGACATTCCCACCATCGAGGAGGCGGCCTGCGAGGCGTTTCATATCGGGATGGGACCCTTTGCGCTTATGAACGCCACCGGCGTTCCCATCGCGTACCACTGTGCCGAGTCCTTTGCCCCGGAACTCGGTGCTTTCTACGCCCCAGCCGCCCTGCTGACTGCCCAGTTTGAGGCTGGTGAGCCGTGGGACCTGGAGAGCGTGGCAGAAGGAGCTGACGAGAATGTCAAGGCGGCCGTTGGCGATCGGCTTATGGCCGTCACCTTTGGTATAGCGGCGAAGCTGGTAGAGGAGGGCGTCGCCAGCGCTGAGGACACGGAGAAGGGAGCGCTGGTGGGATTGCGCTGGGCACGGGGTCCTTTTGGGATGATGAACGATCTGGGTATTGATCGATCCCTGGAGCTGGTGGAGCGGTTGGCGGCAGACGACGACTCCTTCGCCGTGCCGGACCTGCTGCGACGGCAGGCGGCTGCAGGCCAGCCCTGGACCTTGCGCGACGTGAAGCTGGAGGTCCAGCACGGCATAGCGACCATCACGATGAACCGGCCGCAGGCGATGAACGCGCTCAACGAAAAGGTGCTGCTCGAATTGAAGGAGGCCATCGCGCAGGTGCGAGACGACTCGAGCGTGCGAGTGGTGATCGTAACCGGGGAAGGCCCGGCCTTTGTGGCCGGCGCGGACATCAGGGCTATGATGGCCAAGGATCTGGTCGGTATTCGGCACTTCACCAGCTTTGGCCACGCGGTGATGAACGACATCGAGAGGCTGGAGAAGCCCGTCATCGCCGCCATCAACGGGTTCGCGTTAGGAGGGGGGCTTGAGCTGGCATTGGCGTGCGACATCCGGCTGGCCTCGACCGAGGCGAGACTGGGCTTCCCCGAGGTTGGCCTGGGTATCTTCCCCGGCTTCGGCGGGACCCAACGGGCCACGCGACTGATCGGCAAGGGACGGACGTGTGAGTTGGTTTTCACTGGCGACCAGATCGGCGCGGAGGAAGCGGCGCGTATCGGACTCGTCAACCGGGTGGTACCGCCGAAACAGCTCATGGCAGAAGCACGACAGCTGGCCAAGCGCATCGCCAGGCAAGGGCCGATTGCCGTGGGGAGGGCGAAGGCGGCCATCAACCAGGCATTGCAGGCCGGCCTGGATGTCGGATTGGCCTTCGAACTGGAGGCCGTCACGCTGACCTTTGGCACAGAAGATCAGAACGAGGGGATGACAGCCTTCCTGGAGCGAAGGAAGCCAGAGTTCGAGGGGCACTAGCCGGCTGAACGCGTGTAGCCTCGCTCGAGCGGGCCCGTTGCTGGCCTGGGGGATAGCCCGGATCCACGCCGGGGAGAGGGAGTATGGCCAAGGAGAAGAGAGTAGCTAGGAGAAAGATAGAGGCCGCTGACGCCATGAAGAAGTACATGGCAGATTACTACCTGGAGCTTGACCAAGCGTCGAGGACAGGCGAGAGGAAGATCGCATGGGCTTCCAGCGTCGGCCCTGCCGAGATACTGAGGGCGATGGGCTTCCTCGTCTACTTCCCCGAGACCCACTCCGCGATGCTGGGCGCCACGCGCATGGCCGTAGACATGATACCGCACGCGAACGCACTGGGTTACTCTCCCGAGATCTGCTCGTACCTGACAGCGGATGTCGGCGCCTACGTGCGCGGGATCACACCTCTCACGCGGGCATACGGCATACAGACCGTGCCCAAGCCGGATGTGTTGGTCTTCAACACCAATCAGTGTCGGGACGTTCAGGACTGGTTCGCGTGGTACGCCCGGGAGTTCGATGCTCCCTTAGTCGGCGTCCGCACACACCGGGGTGTCAGGGAGGTCACCGAGAGCCTCATCACCTCCGTCGCCAGGCAGATGGAGGGACTCATCGAGCCTTTGGCGGAGGTATCAGGTCACGCCTTTGACCTGGATGAGCTGAGAGATGTGGTGGCGCTGTCCCGAGACTGCTCTGAGCTGTGGAAGGCGGTGCTGGAAACGGCGGCGGCCGTTCCGTCTCCTCTGACGTTCTTTGACGGCACCACGCTGATGGGACCTGCTGTGGTGGGGAGAGGAACCCAGGAGGCTGTGGATTTCTACAGAATCCTGCTGGCCGAGCTGGAGAAAAGGGTCGACGATGGCGTTGGTGCCGTGGAGGGCGAGCGCTTCAGGCTCTACTGGGAGGGTATGCCCATCTGGGGCAGGTTGAGGGCCCATTCCGAGCTGTTTGCGGGACTGGAAGCCTGCGTGCTGGCATCCACCTACTGCAACAGTTGGATATTCTCGGCTTTTGACGCCGCGGAACCTTTCCGAAGCATGGCGAGGGCGTACACTGAGCTGTTCATCGTTCGCTCAGATGAGGCCAAGGAGAGGTACATCAAGCAGATGCTAGACACCTTCCAGATCGACGGTGTCATCTATCACGATGCCAGAACCTGTCCCAACAACTCGAACAACCGTTACGGCATGCCACGGCGGCTTGAAGAGGAGACCGGCATACCCAGCCTGACAGTCAACGGAGATCTGAATGATCTGCGATGCCTGTCCGATGAGCAGTTCAACACCAACGTAGAGGCCTTTGTAGAGCAGCTTGAGGAGCGTCGGTAACATGCTGGATCGGCTGTTCAACCCCAGGTCGGTAGCTGTCATCGGTGCATCGACGAAGGAGCTGCACATCGGGAACCGGATCGTCAAGAACCTCTTGGATTTCGGATTCAGGGGACCGATCTATCCCATCAACCCGAAAGCCGATGAGATCCGGGGTATCAAGGCCTACCCGTCGATTCTGGATGTTCCAACTGATGTGGATGTCGCCCACATGGTCATCCCAGCGAGGTTCGTGCCCCAGGCGATAGAGGATTGTGGGACGAAAGGGGTGAGATTCGTTATCCTCAACGGTGGCGGGTTCGCGGAAGTGGGACCCGAGGGTGCGGCCATACAGGATGACTGTCTTGCCAGGGCACGCGAGGCCGGCATCAGGGTGTTCGGCCCCAACTGCCAGGGAATCATCAACACAGACCCCGAGGTACGGGCGTACTGCAACTTCACGTTCACGAAACCAGATCCCGGTTCCATCTCCATCGTCGCCCTGAGCGGCGGCGTGGCCGAGGCGATTCACCAGGCTTTCTCCGAGGCGGGCGTAGGGACGCGGATGTACGCTTCAAATGGGAATGCCTGTGACGTTACCATCCCCGAGATTATCCGGTTCTACGGTCAGGACCCCGGGACAAGGGTGATTGTGCTGTACGTCGAGGGCCTGAGGGATCCGATGACGTTCCTCGAGGTGGCCCGCGAGGTGACAGCCAAGAAACCCGTCCTCGCCATGAAGGCAGGCCGCACTGAGCAGGGGGCCAAAGCAGCCGCCTCCCACACCGGCGGCCTCGCGAAGACGGACATCGCCACCGATCTCATATTCGAGAAGACCGGGGTACTCTCCTTCAGGGATGAAGGAGACCTTTGTCAAGCTGCCATGGCCTTTGCGTCACAGCCTATCCCAAGGGGTGTCCGGGTTGGCATGATAACCAACACGGGCGGTCCCGCGGTGATCGCGACCGATGTGCTCGTGAGTGCCGGCCTGGAGATACCCCCTCTTTCCCAACGGGCGAAGGAGGTGCTCGTAGAGAGACTACACCCAGCCGCTTCCATCAGAAACCCTGTCGACGTGGTTGCGACGGCTGGAGCAGAGCACTTCCGGGCCGTCCTGGACGTGATGATGCATGAGGAGCAGATTGACAGTATCTTTATCAACTTCGTAACGCCCTTCTTTGTGGACACGGAGGGCATTGCCAGAGAGATAGTCGAAGTGGGTCGGGCGGGTGACAAGCCGATCGTCTGCAACCTCATGACAGACAGGCACCAGTGGGCAGAGACCGTCAGAATCTTGCGCGAGGGAGGCATCCCGTGCTACACTTTCCCTGGTGAGGCGGCCAGGGCATTGGCCGCAATGACCCAGTACGGCCAGATTCGTTCCCGGGAGATCGGCACGGCAACGGCGTTTGACGATGTGGACAGGGACAAGGCGGAGGGCGTTCTCCGCGGGGCAAGGGAGGCCGGACGGGCAAACCTAGCGGCCTCCGAGGTATACCAAGTCCTGGCTGCGTACGGGATCCCCGCCGCGGACTGGCGCATCGCAGTCAGTGCCGAAGCCGCCGCTGCCGCTGCCGCCGAAATCGGCTTCCCCGTGGTCGTCAAAGTAGACGTCGAGGCGATCGTGCACAAGAGCGATGTGGGCGGGGTCGTCGTCAACCTGAGGGACCGCCATGCTGTTCGCCGCACCGTCGAGGCGCTGGGGCAGAGAATCGAGGCCGCCGGCCCAGAGTACCTTGTCCAACGGTATCTCCCCGGGGGCCTTGAAGTCATCGTCGGGGCAAAGGCCGAGGAGGACCTGGGGCACCTGGTGATGTTCGGGATCGGTGGCATCTATGTCGAGGTCCTGGAAGATGTCGTCTTCAAGCTTTCCCCCGTCACAGAGGTGGAGGCACGGGAGATGCTCTCTTCCATCCGGGGCACGGCTCTGCTACGGGGCTGTCGGGGTGCGGAGGGTGTGGACGTGCAAGGGATCATTGAGGTCATCCAACGCGTATCGCAAATGGTCACCGAGCTACCGATGATCCGGGAGCTGGACCTGAATCCCATCATTGCATTTGAAGACCGGGTATTCGTTGTCGACGCTCGAATCAGCATCTAGGGGAGGGCGACAATGGCTCACTGGATGAACCTGGGCCAGATGCTCAAGGTGAATGCAAAGAAGTTCCCCACCACGGTCGCGTTCAAGGACGCCAACCGGACTGTCACCTACCCTGAGTTGAACAGGAGGGTCAACCAGCTAGCCCATAGCCTCAGTTCTCTCGGGCTAGACAAGGGGGACAAAGTTGCGGTTCTGCTCGAGAACAGCGTCGAGATCGCGGAGATCTATCTCGCAACGGCGAAAATGGGCCTGGTCATCGTCCCCGTCAATTTCCGTCTCATCGCGTCCGAGGTGGAGTACATCGTCAACCACTCGGATGCCCGGGCCATTGTCGTCCACGATGAGTTCGCTCCCACAGTAGATGCCATCAGGCCGAGCCTGAGGAACATCGACCCGCACAACTACGTCGTTGTGGGTGAGGGGAGGGAGGGTTACCGGGAGTTCGAGGCGTTTATGCGAGGTGCTCCTGAGAGCGAGCCCGATGCCGAGGTGGAACCCGATGATGCCTGGATCCTCATCTACACCTCCGGGACGACAGGGAAACCGAAGGGCGTCGTTCGTTCTCACGCGTCGCACATTGCCTTCTATCTCATCAACGCCGTCGATTTCGGGTTCAACGAACGCGATGTGTGCCTCAACATCATGCCCCTGTGCCATATCAACTCCACCTTCTTTACATTCACCTTCACCTACATTGGTGGCAGCGCCTACATCCACCCGGCTCGCTCCTTCAAGCCGGACCAGATACTGGACATCATACAGCGGGAAAGGATCACATTCATCTCGCTCATCCCGACGCACTACAGCCTCATTCTGCACGTGTCGGAAGACGCGAGAAGGTCCGATGTGAGCTCCATAAGGAAGCTGCTCTGTTCCTCGGCGCCCGTCAGAAGGGACATGAAACTGGAGATCATGGCGTTCTTTCCCGGTGTCGAGCTCTACGAGGCGTACGGCTCCACCGAGGCCGGGATAGTCACTGTGCTCAAGCCTGAGGATCAGATAAGAAAGCTGGGCTCCATCGGCTTCGAGTCCTTAGGAACCGACTTTGTCAAGATCCTCGACGAGGATGGGAAAGAGGTAGACATCGGGGAGATAGGCGAGCTCTACTCCCGCGGCCCCATGCTCTTTGATGGTTACTACAAGGCGCCTGAGAAGACCGCTGCTTCCTTCAGGGGAGAGTGGTTCACAGCTGGCGATATGGCCAGGCGCGACGCCGACGGTTTCTACGAGATCATTGACCGGAAGGACAACCTGATCATCACTGGCGGAGAGCATGTCTATCCTAGCGAGGTCGAGAAAGTCATCGGCTCCCATCCTCGTGTCTTTGATGTAGCCATTGTCGGCTTGCCTCACCTGAAGTGGGGAGAGGCGGTGACGGCGTTCGTCATTCCTCAGAATCCCGCCGATCCACCCACCGGCGAAGAGATCGTCGCCCATTGCAGGGACAAGATGGCCGGCTACAAACGGCCCAAGGCAGTGCACTTCATTGCTCAGGGAGAGATGCCTAGAACGGGCTCGGGGAAGATACTGCACCGGGCGTTGCGCGAGCGATACGCTGAGGCATCAGGCGGGAGACGATGATCGGCCTCTGTGCCTTGGGCCAGTGACGCCGACGGTGTTTGGAGACACGACACGCGGCTGCTGAAGGAAAGGAAAGGAGCTCGACTGTATGGCTAGTGACCCCAAGATCGCCATTGTCGGCGTGGGGCCGATTGGCGGAATCCTGGCCGCACATCTTGCCCGCGCAGGTCACTACATCGTGCTGTGCGACATTCAGAAGCCCCACCTGGATGTCATCAAGGAAAGAGGGCTCTCGATCAGCGGGTTCTTGGAGCTGCTTGCCACGTGCGAGCGTGTGGCGTACGGGATCTCCGAACTACCCAACTTCCCTGAGCTGGACACCATCGTCATCGCCACCAAGGCCTCTGTCTTGCCCCGGCTAGTTCCAGAGATCGCGCGTATCGCTAGGCCGGGCACGCGGTTCGTCAGCTGCCAGAACGGGCTTGACAACGAAGACTACCTGGCCGAGACCTTCGGTAGGGGCAACGTGCTGCGGATCGTCGTGAACTTCGCCGGCAGCCAGATGGGAGACGGGCACATCTCTGTCTCTTTCTTCACCCCGCCCAACTACATCGGGGCTATGGCGGACGAGGGTGAGCCCTTGGCTCGCCAGATGGCGGAGATGATGTCGCAGGCCGGGCTTGATACCCAGTTCACTCACAACATCAAGAAGTACGAGTGGGAGAAGGTCATCCTCAACGCTGGTCTCAGCGCGATGTGTGCCTTGACCCGCAAGCCGATGAAGGACATGATGGATCTCGAGCAGACCGAGCTGCTTGCCCAGGAGCTCATGCGAGAGGGAATCGATGTGGCCGAGGCCGGCGGGGTCACGTTCGACGAAGGATTCATGGAGCACGCGGTCCAGTACCTGAAGAAAGCAGGCTACCATAGGACTTCGATGCACCAGGACATCCTCCGCAGACTTCCGACCGAAATCGACTGGCTCAACGGCAGGATTGTCGAGCGCGGCCGCCAGCTTGGTCTCAAGACCCCGCACAACTTTGCCATCACGGCGCTCATCAAGGGCCTGGAGATGCAATCCGGGGCGCCAGGGGGACATTAGCGGCCGATGGCAGGGCACAATCGTCAGAGAGCTCCCCGCAGATCCGCGATTGGCGACCTTTGCGCGGCGGGTGCGCGGCGCGCCGCCTGCGCATCGGAGGGACACTAGAAACCCATGGGACTTCAAGAGACCTTCGCCGGCGTTGACGTGGGCACGACGACGACCAAGGCAGTAGTCATCGACGCCGATAAGCAGGTGTTAGGCAGTTCCGTCCAGCGGTCAGGTGCAGACCTGGCCTCGATTGCAGCGGCGACCCTGGAAGAAGCGACATTGCGGGCAGGAGTCTCGAGGGGCTCGCTGCAGGTCATAGTGGCGACCGGCTATGGCCGCAAGAGTGTGACCTTTGCCCACGGCGCGAAGACTGAGATCGCCTGCCACGGGCGTGGATGCTACCACTATTTCCCCGAATCCATCACCGTCGTGGATATCGGCGGCCAGGACAGCAAGATCATCAAGCTGGATGCGAAGGGCAGGCGCATCAGATTCAAGATGAACCGCAAGTGCGCTGCTGGCACCGGAGCCTTTCTCGAGGAGATTGCCCACAGGCTGGACATCTCCGTTGGTGATTTCGACCGCCTGGCCCAGGGAGCCAGCCGGACCGCGCAGATTGGCAGTTACTGCACTGTCTTCACGGCGACAGAAGTGCTGGACCGCATCAGAGCTGGCGAGGCGGTAGATGAGATCGTCCGGGGCCTGTTCGATTCTGTCGCCAAGCGAATCCTGGAGATGGACACGCTCGCCGGCCGCGTGATCATGACGGGAGGAGTCGTCGCCTACAACCACATCGTGGCCGAGCTCCTAAGCGAGCGGGTGGGAATCGAGGTGGAGATAGCGCCTCATCCCCAGGAGATGGGAGCGTTTGGAGCGGCGCTGTTTGCAGAAGAGCGGTTCACTTCCCGCTCCTAGCGGCTAGGTCTGCGCCGTCTGCAGACCCGTGAGCTGCGTTTCGGATGCACAGGACGGGATGACGCAGGGTGCCAGCCCGCGGGATCAACCCAAGCTAAACAGGGAGTGGCCCGGCAGGCCCCAAGCGGCCGTCCGGTCGCCCGCAACCGGCGACGGAGGGAGATTCCGATGCTAGTGAAAGACCGTATGACAAGCGATCCCGTGACGATCACGCCTGATACCACGTTTCCAGACGCCTTCCGTACCCTTCGTGAAGCGAGGGTTCGCCACCTGCCGGTGGTGGACGCGCAGGGTGTGCTGGTCGGCGTCATCGCACGGACGGACCTATTGCACGCCGCGCCCTCGTCGGCCACACCGGCCAACGGATTCGAGATGAGCTATCTGCTGGCCAATCTTCACGTCCGGGGGGTGATGAGCAGTCCCGCTATCACAGTGACCGAGACCGCCCCCCTTGAGGAGGCGGCGCGGGTCATGGTGGAGAGGAGGATCGGCTGCCTGCCAGTGACACGAGACGGCGATCTGGTGGGCAATCTGGTAGGCGATCTGGTAGGCATCATCACCGAGACCGACATCTTCGAGACGTTCGTGGAGGTGCTGGGCGGGGGAGCCGCATCGCTGCGCGTCACGGTAGTGGTGCCAGATGTGCGGGGTGCGCTGGCTCGCGTGGCCGGCGTGATCGCGGACCTTGGGGGGAACATCTGCTCGGTTGCCCGCTTCGCCAGTGGTGACCCGGAGCAGTGCTACCTTACCTTCCGGCTAGAGGGCGTGACTGAAGAGGCCCTGGTGTCGGGTCTCGAGACCCAGGTGACGGAAGTGACGCATGTGTGCTGTGCCGCGTGATTCTTGAGACAAGCCTGTTGCTCGCAGTCAACGACCGCGCGACAGGCTCTTCATATCTGACCACTGGAATAGGAGGAGATGACTATGTTCTTTCAGCAGGCCTACATCCCCTACGGGGGGTACTGGAGCACGCCGTTCTGTCGCTGGCAGGAGAGCTTCGCTCATCTCAACGCCATCCCATTCGCGGCGGAGATTGCGGTACGAGCCCTCGAGGAACGCGGTGTCTCGCCGGAGGTGTTCGACGGCGCCTATTTCGGAATCACCGTTCCCCAGCGCCACGCCTTCTACGGCGGTCCGTGGCTGACGGGACTCTTGGGCGCCACGACCATCACTTGCCCCATGATCGGACAGGCCTGCGCCACCGGAGCGCGCGTGATGGCACTGAGCGGCTTCGAGTTGCAGGCCAGTGCCCGACTCGGGGAGGATCGGGTGATCTTGACTCTCACGGCCGATAGATGCTCCAACGGCCCCCACATCTACTATCCCAACCCGTTGGGACCGGGCGGCACGGGCGACACCGAGGACTGGGTGTGGGACAACTTCGGACACGATCCATTCGCCAAGAACGCGATGGTCGAGACGGCGGAGAACGTGGCAGCGGAGGCGGGCATCACCAGGGAGGAGCAGGACGAGATGACGCTCCTGCGATACCAGCAGTACGGCGACGCGCTCGAGGATGACTTGGCCTTCCATCGCCGGTTCATGGTGATGCCTATCGAGGTGAAGGGTCCGCGGGGGCGCAAGGTCTTGGCGACCGTTGATGGGGACGAGGGCGTGTTCCCGACCACGGCCGAGGGCCTGGCCAGGCTCAGGCCTGTCGTCAAAGGCGGCACCGTCACCTTCGGCACCCAGACCCATCCCGCCGACGGCAACTGCGGCATCATCGTCACCACGCGGGAGAGGGCGCGGGAGTTGAGTCGCGACTCCGACGTCGAGATTCGGCTGCTGTCCTACGGGGAGGCGAGGGCGAAGAAGGGCTACATGGCCATGGCCGTCGTTCCTGCCGCTCTGCAGGCCCTCGCACGCGCCAGCATCTCAATACGCGACCTGAAGGTCATCAAGACGCATAACCCCTTCGCCGTCAACGACATCTACTTCTGCCGCGAGATGGGGGTGGAGCCAGCGGCCATGAACAACTACGGTTCGTCCCTTGTCTATGGCCACGCCCAGGGCCCCACCGGTCATCGACTGATCATCGAGGTAATCGAGGAGTTGGTTCTCGTGGGAGGGGGATATGGGTTGTTCGTCGGCTGCGCCGCCGGCGACACGGCGGCCAGCGTCGTGCTCGAAGTGACTGTATAGCGCCCAATCAGTGGCCCGGCTTCTTCACAGCGCGGGTCCCCTTTCGCGAGATCGGAGAGGACGATGGCAACAGAGACAGGAGCCAGACGGAAGAAGGGACGCATCGGTCAGGTGCGGTGCCCAAACTGCTTTGAACGCTTTTGGCCTCCGCTGGGAGCGGAAAGGGCGTCTTGCCCCGCGTGCCGCTGGGAGTGGTACATCTCCTGGATGGGCAAACTGGCCAAGGTCAGAAAGCCCGTTTGGGATAGCTGGGAGCAGCAACTGGCTGAGGCAGGCGAGAGCCAGGAATAGGGAGGCCGCAGGTGGCACTCAACCGCAAGATCGCATACGTAGACCTCTCCTCGGGGGAGATCCAAACCGCCCCGATTCCCATCAAGTTGCGCGAGCTCTACATGGGAGGGCGGGGACTAGACATGTACTTGCTGTACAATCATCTGGAGCCGGGCGTTGACCCCCTGGGGCCCGACAACGTGCTCACCGTGAGCGCCGGGCTCCTCGTCGGCACTCTGGCCTCCGCCTCGGCGCGGACGCACATCGGGGCCAAATCGCCGCTGACTGGCTTCATCGGCAGCTCGAACATGGGCGGCTTCTTCGCCCCTGAGCTGCGCTTTGCCGGCTTCGACCACCTAGTGATCAAGGGGAAGGCCG
>JASFVG010000100.1:0-12238 GCA_050049955.1 Anaerolineae bacterium
GACCAGGCCAACCAGGGCGGAACCGTCCCCAACTCGAGCCCTTGGGTCCAGATGTCGGTAGGGAACTCAAGGATGCGGAATGTGACCACGAAGCTGGATTCCATCACGATCACAGCGAGCAGCGCCCCGATCAGGCTCCAGACCCAGACGCCCGCCGCCAGTCTCGTCGAGCGGAACCTGATGCGCCTGGCCTCTGCGGTGCTCCCGGGCCACCCGTCTCCGCTGAAGTATCTCCAATAGACCCACAACACAGCGCCCATCGCGACGAGGGACCAGGGCGCCGGTATGAGAGCCAGAATCGCGATTCGAGCGAGCGATCCGGCGATGGCGAAGACGAGAAGCCCCTCGAGAATAGCCCGGACCAGAACAGGCACGCGCTGCCACAATCGGATCAACATCGAGCCCACAGGTTGTGCTGCTGAGCCGTCGTCTCCACGGTTCTCCATCTTGAGCACCTTCCTGCTGATTGCTGTTCCGAGATACCTCCGGGTCACCGAACCACTACGGTCGCGGGCTGGCCCAGGCCACTGGAAAGGCATCGGGCGGCAGGTCCGGCCGGGTCAACGTCCAGGTATCCACCTCGGCGAGCCAGATACCCGGCCCGGCGCCCTGGTCCGTTGAGGAGAAGGCGAGCCAGCGGCCGTCCGGACTCCAGACCGGGTTGTGGTGCGCCCGGGATGCTGCGTCGAGCGAATGCTCCTCAGACCCGTCGGCCCGCGCCACCCAGAGACCTGAGTCATCAGGGTCCATCGCCCATGCGGTGAAGGCCAGCCAGCGGCCGTCCGGGCTCCAGGTCGGCGGCGGTGGCTGGCCGCCCATTCCGATGGGGGCGTACGGGTGGAGCAGCTGGACTTCCTGCACCTCCAGATCGAACACGCCGATGCTGTACTCGCATTCCCCGATCCGGCAATCCCCGATGATCCAGGCCAGCTGGCGGCCGTCGTCCGACCAGGCTGGACCTACGACCCGTATCTGCGGGTCGGTGGATAGGCCGTACGGGGTCAGGTCAAACGGCTCGGCACCCGTGTCCATGCGGTAGAGCCACGGCTGGCCCGCCCGGTCGTAGGCCACCGTCTGGCTGTCGGGTGAGGGCGCGGCCGGAGCGAAAGAGGCCACGTCATCCTCAAGGGGCTGATAGCCGGTGCCATCTAGCTGCAAGAGCGTGGGAAAGCCGTAGTCTGGCTCCACCCGATCTGCAGCCTGCGAGCTGAGGAGAATGGTATCCGGTCGCCCGGGCCACCACTGGGGGCAGCACTCGGAGCGGTCGGGCGTCTGGCTCAGGTTGCGGCGCTCGCCCGTGGCCACGTCCGCCAGCCAGAGGTCATCATCCTCTGTGTAGAGGACCTGCGCCGAGTCTGGCGAGACAGCGCCGCCGGGGCGATCGAAGAGCCGGGCGGACTCTCCGTCGACGTTGACGTGCCACACCCCCTCCGCGTTCTGGTAGATCAGCCCGAAGGGTGGGGGGGGCGCGCTGGACTGGGTCCGGGCGCCCGCGCCCGCCTGGGGGGCGGCGAAATCGAAGGCCGGCGGCGAGCCCACTACCGCCGTGATGCCGACCGCGCGTCCGCCTACCTGTCCCAGTATCACATCCCAGCCCCTCGCGCTCTGTGCCAGGAACAGATAGCGGGTGGCGTCCACCCATTTCACGTCGATCACCACCCCATCGGCGTTGCCGTGTGCCGGAACCACTTCTCCCCCGACCGGGTCGGGGACGACCATAGCAATCTGGGCCTGCGTCGGGAGCTCCGGATGCGGATTGGCTCCGAAGGCCAGGTACTGAGCGTCCGGCGACCACCCGTAGATCTGGGTGGCGATGGGGCGATGGGTGATGGTATCGCCGTTCTCCAGCGTCACCTGCCTTATATCGTCCTCCCTGGGGTAGACGGTGTCGGTTCCGCCGGATTCGAGATCGGTAACGACTAGGTCCGACTCAGGGTAGGCCGAGGATGCTGGATCCACGTGCTCCGCATAGAGATGGGCGACGTACCTCAGGTCTGGCGAGAAAGCGGGCTGGCTGACCTGTGCTGCCGCTATGCTCGTCAGCAGGCTCGCAGTCGAGCCATCGGTGCGCACTCGCCAGATGCTGGTAAGCTGTGCGGGTTGCGCAAACGGGTCAACCGGCGGGATGGCGACCCGCAGGGAGCCTGCGTCGGCGGCCCACACGGGCTGCGGATAGTACTGGAACTCACTTGCTGTGGCGATGGGCGCATACGTCAACGCCTCTCTCCTGTTCCCACCGTCGGCATCGACCAGGCTGATCTTGCCGGGCGTCACGACGGCGGCCTGGCTCCCGTCGGGCGCGTAGTGGAACTCGCCGCCCTCTCCGGGCGGGAGCAAGGCGGTTCGCTCCCCAGAGTCGGCATTCACCACATGTAGATCGTCGTTGAGAAACAGGCCGATCTCCATCTTCAGCTGCGTGTTGAACGCCAGGATGTGAGTGCCGGGAATCCAGTCGAACCGGTACAGCCCCACCTCCAGCCCGGGCTCCCGCCCCTCCATGGCGGCGAAGTCCTCTGCACTCACCAGTTCCCGCTCCTCCGAAGTTGGCTCACCGGGCGCACCCTCGCTCCCTACCGTCCACAGGCCATCTCCTCGCGTGAATGCCACGATCTCGCCGTCGTCACTGATCCTGACATCGCCGACTCCGCCGTTTATGGTGAGGGGCACGGCGTCCCCCGAGTCCTCCACCCACAGCCACACGTTGTTTCCGTGCTCCGTGGCCTTGACGAAGGCGACGCGAAGCTCTGTCGCCTCTGGGATGGCCGTCGGCAGCGGCTCAGCCGTTGGGGGAACCTCCGGTGTGACACTCGCCTGCGTTGCGATCTGCGTCGCCAGGTCCAGGTTCTCGGCGGCTAGAGCCGTCACTGTCGCGTGGGGCACGCCGTCGGACGTGGCCCCAGACTCAATGCTGATGTCCAGGGTGCCACAGCCGGCGGCGAGCAGCACGGCCAACGCAGCAGACACGATCAGCACAGCGAGTCGACTGCGGTGTCTTCCTTCCGTCATCAATACCTCCTGTCAGAATCGGGGTCCGGCCTGCGGCGCTGGCTGGTCCACTCGTGCCCGCGGATGGTTCGTGCCGACTCCATGGTACCGTACGCGCCCGGCAAGAGCAAGGGAGAGGCTGCGAACAGTCCGAACGTATAGTATCGAGTGAATCTAGCGTGCATCCTGGGTCCTCCGGCCAGACATGGGCCTGTACTGCCCCGCAACGTACGCATTGTACCCGTCTGATGTCACAGGAGTACGGCAGCCAGGTCACCGTTCTGAGAAAGGGTGTTACCGTTCTGCGACATAGCAGCTCCGGCCGTCGGCCTTGGGGGAAAGCCTCTTGAAACACGGATGAATGCAGGGATGGGTGTGGTCACCGCGACACGACGATCCAGTAGGGACCATGGCAATCGCCAGGAAGCGTCCGACGCAGTGTCTGGTACACTTCCGAATCCCAGACTGCGGGGATGCTATTCCCGGCGAGGATCACCTCCTCGCCGACCCGAGCCACCACCTGCCCCGATCCGTCGAGGATCTCGAAGCGAGCTTCCTCGTCGGCCTGCGCGGCGCAGCCAGGCGGCCACAGGGCTACGAAGTCCCTTAGGCCGTCCTCCGACTGCACCCGCGCGCAGCGCTGGTATTCGTACAGCGCCAGCCTGCCCGCGACCACAGAGCTGCCCGTCGCCCAGTCGTCAAGCGCCGGCCCCCTACGGAGGAAGAGCAGCGATTGCTCAGTGGTCGAGACCACCTCCAGCGCAAACAGGTCTGAGTCGTACCGCAAGTTGAGGCGCACCGTGTCGCCGACGATCCAATAGGGCCCCGTACACGCCTGGGGCAGCTGCTCCCGTACGCACTCCGGGATAGCGGCCGCAGAGCCCTGCCCGCCTGCCATGTATGCTTCCTCTCCGACGCGGGCCACGACGTGGCCATCGCCGTCGCGCACCTGGAGGCCGTCGCCATCGGCCGTCAGTGCGAACTCGGGGGGCCAGACGGGCACGATGCTGCCGCCACCATAGATCGATTCCACCCTCAGGCAGCCGTCGACCAGCACCAGGTCGCCGATCAGCTCGGCTTCCATGGTGGCTCGCAACCCCTCCACCGGCTCCTGACGGGGAAAGGCAACGTCCGGGATAGATGAGGGCGCGCACACGTCGATCCCTCGGGCGGTCGGCCCCTCAATGACAACCAGCTCGACGTGCTCTGGCAGATCGATGCCCGCCTTCTCCAGTTCCCGCTCGAACCATTCCCTGTCTGTCACTGGGACCTCGACCTGGTTCTCCTTTACATCCAGCAGGGCATTCACCTCGAACGCCAGTCCGTCGAGCAGTCGGTCGGTCTGTGCCCGGATGGACTCCAGCTCCGCCAGGTTGACTTTCGCCGGGCGCACCTCGACCAGGTCGGCCCAGGGCTGGCCCTCGATGTACGGGCGAATCGTCCGTTTGCCGGCGCGGGTGAAACGGACGATGATGCGGAGCTCCGGCTGGTGCTCGAGCCACAGTCCGGCAAAGGTCTTCCCCTCGTTGGCCGTCAGCGTGGCGTTCAGCCACCCGATGTCGTCCTGATAGTCCAGGCGCCGCAGGGCCTCGTCGACATCGACGCCGAAGTCCTGGGCATACTGCCGGGCGTCCCGAAGCAGTGCTTCGTTTGTGTCCGGGAGGGCAACCGGTGAGGTGCTGGTTGCCACCGGATCAATGATTGCGTTGGGGGTGCCACAGGCAGCGGCGAGGCAGGCGAGTAGCAGGACGCTGACCAGGTGCGTTGATCTCCAGGTTGACCGTCTGGCGCTCATCTCTCCTCCGATCCTCCCGCTGTTGGCATTCGCTCCGATCCGCCTCGCAATAGGCAGACGCACCATGGACCGGCAGGGTTCCGGCAAACTGATTCATTTCGCCGCACGCACCGCCGGGTCAGGGCAATGCGCGGGGCGTGTGACTACTCCAGGTGGAAGCTGCCGTAGAATGCCTCGAAGAGGTCGTCCCGTACGGCGCCATTGCCGATTCTGTAGATCGTCCCTTGATGTTCGAGGAAGATCGATTCAGAGTACCAGTCCTCGAGCCGTGTGGTCGTGACAGACACCTTGATGGCAGCCGTGCCGTCAAGATAGACACATTCCCTTACCTCGGTTCTATCCGCTCCGAATTGCTGGCCGATGTCTCGGATCAGCTCTTCGATCGTCGTGTCGGAGTTGTCGACGAAGTGGACGCCCCACTGCACGTCCTCGCCCATCTCTTCAGGCCCGACGCCGACCCAGCTATCGTACGCCTCGAGTCTCCAGCTATCGGGGTAGCTGATCCGAAATCCCCTCTCTGCATGTCTGAACACCTGCCAATCCGACCTGTCTCGCACGGTTGAGGAATCGGTTGGCGTGGCCCTCAATCCAGAGCACAGATCGGCGATTGGCGAGGGCGTACCCTGGCCCGCATCGGCGGACGCCCGGGCGAGATCGTAGTCGAAGCTGTGGGGCGTAGAGGCGATGAGCGTGCTGGCCCCGCTGACGTCAGCGAGGATGAGGTCGCAGGTATCCTCTTCCGCGCCCAACGCGCCGTTGCGCCTGGCTACGAAGACATAGTGATCGCGATCGACCCACCGCAAACCCTCCACTGAGATGCCAGCGTCAATGCTTCCAGGAATGGTCCCGCCGCTCCATTGGCCGATCAGGAGTTGCGGCCGATCGCGGCCGGAGACGAAGGCGAAGCGTCTCGAGTCCGGAGCCCAGCCGAAGAGCGCGCTGGCTTCTGGATAGGCTTGCCAGTCGTCGGTCCCCAATCGCGCTACCTTCAACTGGACCTGGACCTCAGCCTCAGAATCCCCGGCCTGCAGCAGTTCTCCGAAGGCCACGTAGGTCAGTAGGGACGAGAAGGAGACGGTGTCTTCCGTCGGCAGGGCGTTGATGGTCGCCACGAGCTCGGCCGGTGCACCATCGATGGGAATACGCCAGATCGTTGTCTGCTGGAGAGGGCGGGCATCGGGGTCAGGCGGAGGAACGGCTACCATCAGCTCGCTTCCGTCGGACGCCCATACTGGCCTGACGTAGCGGGCGTCGCCGCTGTGTGTCGCGATGGGGGTATAGGTCAGCGTTCGGTCCCGCCGGTTCGTCCCGTCGGCATCGACCAGGCTGACGTCGCCGGGCGTGACGACGGCGATCCGGCCGCCGTCGGGGGAGTAGGTGAACTCGCCCCCATCGCCTGGCTGGAGGAGCAGCGTTGGCCCTGTTGGATGCTCGGCACCCAGGGCGCTGGCTTCCACCAGGCATAGGTCGTCGGCCGGAACGTCTCTGGCCTCAAGTCGCTTTCGCGTGTTGAAGGCTACAGTGTGCGTGCCTGGAACCCACGCGAAGTGCCCCAGCCGCACTTCAAAGCCATCCGATGCCAGGGCCTCAAGGTTCTCCGCCCCCAGGAGTATGCGCTCACCCGTGCCGTCACCGTGGACCATCCATAGCTCGTCCGCTTTTCTGAACGCCACGATTTGCCCGTTATCAGAGATCTTGACCTGCATCAGATCGTCGCCCACGCTGGTGAGACGTTCCGCAGACCTGGTCCCGGCCTTCCACAGCCAGATGTCGCCACCCGTGCCAAACACGATCCGCAGCCCTTCGGGCACGGGATAGGCGTCGGCGGGGGCCGGCGTGAAGGCAGGCTCAGGAGTGGGAAACACGTAGTCGGCGGGCACCGGTGTCGGCGTACGGGGGGCGGGAGACGGGGGCGCGTTCTTGACCCCAGGGGCTTCGACAGCGGAAGACGGCGTGTGGGCCGGTGCCGGACCAGGCTCCAGGTGCACCTCCAGCGTCCCACAGGCCGGAAGGAAGAGCAGGCTCGCCAATAGCGTCAGAGACGAGAGCAACAAGGTAGGCTGGTATCGAAAAAGCTGTGTCGTCATGAGCATTCTTCTCAAGCGGCCGGACAGAGCGACAGCGGCCGGCGGCGGGATTCAGATGGCGGGACGCCGATTCACGGTGGGAACATCCATTCGCGATGCAGGCGTTGCGGCGCTCTCGACACGGGGATGTCGGCGCAGATAGCGTACGGCGACCAGGCCAGAGGGCCTCTGTAGCTGGAGATGGGAGCGTACCATGCGACGCCAGCCTGGATCCGGGGCCTCGTCGACACACCCGCGCAAACGTGAACGCTGAGACCGCCGGGAATCTGAGAGCGGGAGCTGCGACGAATGACCAGCGCGGGTAGCAGGCAGCAGGCGCCGCACGCGCCGATGAGGGCCAGGACGCCGGCCACGATAGCCGGTGACCACCTTCGTGCTTTCCTCGGCTTTCCTTCCATCGCTCGCTCCTACACCCGGGTCCCGCCTATCGCCGCGTGGTGCGTCCAATGGCGCGCCCCCATCCGGAGACACCGCCCTCGTGTCAACGGGGAGGGACTGGGCAGAGCCCCGTCGCTGTCGCCGATCAAACCCCAGTGGGGCCCAGCGTCCTGATCCTGAGCAGACAGGTAGACGATCAGATGCGCTACCTGCCCATTGGGCCAGGCCAGGTACAGATCGTCGTGTCCAGCGGTAGGCTGTCCTCCCTGCGGACTGAATTGCGAGGTCAGATCGCAGGTGCGTTCCAGCGCCGTCGCCCATCCCAAGGCACTCCTCCAGGACTCGCTAAGCGCCATCCAGGTCTCGCTGAGGTGTTCTCCAGGGGCATACAGCCCGCGCGGAGGCAGCCCGACGTCCGTCGTCCGGCCTGTTGGGCGATGGACAATCCACGGACTGCCAAGTCGGGGGTGGTCGAGTAGAATGTACACCTGTCCCAGGTCGGCGCGCCAGATCATATGGCCGCGTTCAAACGGTTGAAAAGCGGCCCTGGTTGTCTGCTCCCGGTGGGCGCAGGTCTCCCATGTCACGTTCAAGTCGAATACCAGGGGGTGACAGACGGTTCTGATTTCCTCGCTCCTTACGACCAGTGCCCCGCCCGAACCATCGATTGCCTCAAGCTCAAATCGATAGTCCCAGTGTGGCTGGTCCACCGCAGGTGTCCGTTGCCAGGTAGCATCGTGGGGTACCTCGATCGTCCATTCGCCGGTCGCCGCTCCGGCTGTCTCGGGAGGGCGCAGGCGGTACCAGCGACCCAGCTTGGCGTAATATCGGACGCGCCACAGCGTGACGCGAGATGCTCCCTGAACCTCCCAGGTCAGGGTCACGCGCCCCCCACGCTCGACCGGGTTGGGCGTGACGGCGAACGAAACGACACGGAGACCCTGCGCCGTCGCTGGCCCCGGGCCGCAGGCGGCGGCCGGCATGACGGCCAGCATGAGCAGAACCGGGAGAAGCGCTGCCAGCTTCATGGGGCCTCGATAGCCTCCAGGACGAGCAGTCCGCCAACACCGTCACCCACGTAAACCAGGTTGTCGACGACGGCGGTGCTCCGGGCTCGTCCTGGCGTGTCGGCCAGTCCGACCAGTCGTGGCTCCGCTGGCTCCCGCAGATCCGCCACCCACACGCCCTCATACCCGGCGACCAGGTAGGCGTGGCGACCGCTGCCGGCATCGCCGGTTACGGCGGCCGCAAAAGCCCCACCCGGCACGTCGAGCGAGCTGAGCAACCGTGGCTCAGCAGGTTCAAAGATTTCAATCACGTGCAAGCTGCCCTCGCAGGTGAAGTAGTGGCAATTTGCCAGGGTCACGTAGGCATGGCCGCCGGCAACAGTCACATTCGACGACGTGTGGTCGGGCAGCTCGACAGATGCGACCGGGCGTGGCCGGGTCGGGTCCGCGACGTCAACCACGTGCAGGATGCCCTGGCGCTGATCCCCCTCGTAGTAGGTGCCCGTCGCGTAGGCGTAGCCTTCGGCGAGGGACACCCCCCAGATGGACCCCGCCGGCGGCGTGAAGGCGCCGGCGGGAGCGGGTTGGGTTGGGTCGGCCATATCCAGCGCCATCAGGCCGCTCTCTTGCAGGGTCAAATACGCAACCGCCACCCCCTGGCCGCCTGGAGGTGTATCGCCCAACGCCACCCGGTCCACTGTTCCCTGTAGGACGGAGCTGTCCAGGGCGCCTACCTCAACCGGGTTTGCTGGGTCTTGCACGTCCACCACGCGCAGCCCCTCAACCCACACCGGCACGTAGGCATAGCCATTCGCCACTGCCACTGCCCCGGCAGACATCATCGGGAGTGCGCCGGCGGGCCGAAGAGCGCTTGGATCCGCTACATCTATCACGAGCAGCCCGTTCTCCCCGCCACCGGTGACGTAGGCAAGTTCCTCCCGGACCGTCACGTTCTCGACGCTGCCCGGGCTGGTGAACGTTCCCACAGCGCGCGGGTTCGCCGGGTCCGCGAGATCCACGATGGTCAGGCCACTCTCCCAGGTGGCGACGTAGGCGAAATCACCGGCGATGGCCAGGTCGACGACGAAATCGTCCAGCGCCAGCGCGCCGATCTCGGTGGGCTCGGCGAGGTCCGACAGCTCCAGCACCCGGAGGTGGCTTCCACACTGGCCAAACTCGCAGAACCCGTCGGAGACGACCAGGTGGTCTCCGGCGGCAACCACCACGCTGGGCGAAAACAGCATGCCGGATGATCCGACCTGCCGGGGAGCGGCTGGAGATGACATGTCGAATAGCAGCACGAAGGGTCCGTTGACGACGTAAGCGCGTCCGCCCGCGACTGCGACGTCCTCAACACTGCCCTCAACGGGGAATGTACCGATCTCGATGGGCTGGTGTGGGTCCGAAACGTCAACCACCGACAGCCCCTGGCGATGGCCGACGTACGCATAGTCGCCTACTGGGAATACACAGTTGACACCGTCGGGCATCTCCAGCAACCCGATGGTTTCTCCATCTGCCGGGACAGATATGTCAACAGCCCGCAGGCCGCCAGTACAGTCTCCGCCTTCACACCTGCTCTCGCCGACGAAAGCTGTGGCGTCCTGCATGGAGACGATCTGAGCATCTGCAAGAGTGGAGACAGAGCCGATCTCGTACGGGTTCGCCGGGTCGGAGACATCCAGCGTCCGCAGCCCAGCGTCCCCCGCGGCGACGTAGGCCACTCCCCCCGCCACCACGATGTCCCGCACGACCCCGGGAAGCACTTCGCTCTCGCCCAACGGGCTGGGCGCGCCCGAGTCCGAGACCTCCAGCGTAACCAGGCGCGGACCGACGCCCAGGTAAGCGACCGAGCCGGCGATAGCGACGGCCAGGGACTGTCCGCCGATCTGGCCGACGACCTGCATCGCCGCATCTTCCGGGACAGGGGCGGACGTTGCCAGGGGCGCCTGCGTCGGTGGAGGCTGGGTGCTGGTAGCTGCTGCCTCCGGCGGCCGGGTCGCCGTCGCTGGACTCCACGCCGGGGTGGGCGTGCTTTCTTTCTCCTGCCGCTCAACGCCACAGGCCGCGAGACTCAGCAGGGCCGAGATGGCGATAGATGCAGTCAGAACATACAAGCGAGCGCGTCCTGTGGTCACTTGACCCTCCTGTCTACGGCTCCGGCCTGAACACGCCACCGTCGTAGGCGATCGACAAGCGATCTCCGATACAGCCGTCTTGCTTGATGGCGCTACCTTGGTCCGCGTTCCAGTCCTCCATCAGCGCCAGGGCCGCCTCTTCGGCACTGCCGCTGAGAATGACGATCCTTCTCACCCCGAGGAGCCCCGCGCCCCTTACGCCCGCGTTCTCCAGGGGGCCGATCCAGCACGTGCATCGCAGGGGACTGAGGCCGAGATGGCGCACGCACATCATCTCGTCCCCATCCAGGTGGTCTGCGACGACGTCACCGAAGCCACGGCTTTCCTCAACCAGACGATACAGCGCCTGTCCGTCATCGCGCCCCGCGGTATCGCCATCCGATCGACGGAGAGGAAGCTCTCGCCACGGCGTTGTCGGCGTTGGCGCGGGCGCGGCTGGTGCATGCGGGGCCGTTGCAGTTGGGAAGGGGCGGAGGCCCGGGGGAGGGGTGACGATGGCGGTGCGGGGCAGCGAGGGAGAACTCCCCGCCGCCGACCCGCACCCCGCGCAGACACCCACCACAAGCAGGGCCATCTTGGCGATTGTCCGACTTCCTGCTGCCGGCATCTCACCCCTCGTGAGCGCGGGCCCCGTCACCGGGGTTCCCACTTGACGGCGTCGTAGGCGATCAGGCGCGACACAACGGGCTCAAAGGTGACGTCCGCCAGCGATACGTAGTCCTCCCGACTCCCGCGGAACCAGTAGGTGCCCAGCGACACCCAACGGTTGCCATTGGCCGACTGGTTGACAACGCGCAGGGTGTAGCCGTTGCGGTGGGACACCCAGTAACGCGCCTGGGAGGTCGTACTGTACCTGTAGGGTATGTAGACGAAGACTTCATACCGTCCCGCTGCGAGCCCGGGATACCAGCGCGCCCAGTTGTAGTTGGCCCGCCAACCTTGGTTGTTTCGCGTCCAGGTCAGGCTGCCATCGTACCCCTCGCTGGCCGTCCGCCAGCCGCTCCACGATCCGCCCTCGACGAATCCCTGGTCGTCGTCATCCACCACGACGGCGCCTGGCGGCTGGGGCACCGGCCCACCGGCACGATCCCAGGTCAGCCAGGCGGACGCGAGGCCACCGTGCTCGTAGTATTCCATCTTGATCGGCACATCACCCGACAGGTAGAGCGTTCCGTTGTGTGGGCTGAGCGCCTGATCGTACCATTGGTCGATCAGTAGGTGCTCGTTCACCCACAGGCGCACCCCGTCGTCAGTCGTGGTCGTGAAGCGGTAGGAGCCGGGCTGGAAACGGAATGTGCGCGTCCAGCGGACCGAGAAGTTGTCCTTGGGAAGGGTGCTGGCCGGCGAGCCGTAGCTCCAGTTGAACCCCAGATTCAGATCATCGCGTACCAGGGTCGGGGGGCCGCTGAGCCAGCGGTTGGCATAGTATTCGCCGCGCCAGCCTTGAGGTGGGCTAGAGAGAGGCTCCCACGAAACCCGCGCGACCGCGTCACCCCGGTTCTCGTAGTATTCTACCACAATCGTATGGTTCGTACCTGCCAGGCTCACGTCGGCGGTGTTCGTCTGAGCTGGATGGTCGTGCCACTCGTTGATGACCAGATGGTCGTCGGCCCAAACGCGGATGCCGTCATCGCTTGTGGCCGTGAAGCGGTAGGTCCCGGGCTTCAACGCGACCTGCCGCGTCCAGCGGACCGAGAACGCATCCGTTGGGAGTGACGCCGACGGTGAGCCCGACCCCCAATTGAAGGCCAGGCCGCCCGATCCAGTGACCGGGTCGTCGCGCACGAGCCTGGGCGTGCCGCTCAGGCTGCGGTTGGCAAAGTACTCGCCGCGCCAACCGTAGGGGGT
>JASFVG010000101.1:0-12108 GCA_050049955.1 Anaerolineae bacterium
CAGCGCATACTTTGGCGGAACCGTAGGCCGGCGATCAGATCGGTCGCCAGGTCCGGGAGCACTTCAACTGCCGGAAGTCCCTCCTGACGCCGCACAGCAACCACGTATTCACCGCCGTCCATCTCCTTGACTTGCAGATCGGCTGCCTTCACGCCCTGTCCGCGCGCGAATCCCAGCGCAGCCGGCGAGGGGCCTCCGTCGTCAAGGAAGGCTACCCGGGCTGGAGGGCCCTTTACCAGCTCCTCGATGGGTTGCTGGCGCGGAGCGAGCTCCTCTACCAGCAACGTGAGCCGGCGAGGTGTGCCTAACACCTGCGCACGGCCGAAGGCCAGCCGCGCCTCCCGCAGGGCCTGTGGCGCCATGACTCGAAGCTGGCCGATGGCGTCGTCCAGATCCCTTGCTGGCAGCTCCTCAGTGCCGATCTCCAGTAGGAATGTGGTCGGCGAATCCTGCTCCGGTTCTGACTTCGCCGCTCTCGCCAGTCTATCTGCCTGCTCTGCTACACTCTCGCTGCCGCCCGCCTCCCCAAGCCAGGGATACTCCATGCGTTGGCGCTGTTCTGCATACGCCTCGGCCACACGAAGGAACAGGGCGCGCATACGGCGGAAGTACGTGGCGCGTTCAGTCACCCCCACGGCGCCGCGCGTGTCGAGCAAGTTGAATGTGTGGGAACACCGCAGAATGTAGTCGTGGGCCGGAATGACAAGTCCTCTGTCGAGGCAGCGTCGCGCCTCTGCCTCGCATAAGTCGTATAGCTGAGTCAGCCGATCGACGTCCGCCACGTTGAAAGCGTACTCGCAGTGCTCAACCTCCTGGGGAAGATAGACCTCCCCGTATGTGTGCTCGCCGTCCCAATCGATGTCCCAGACCGAGCGAACGTTCTGCAGGTACATGACGATGCGCTCCAGGCCGTAGGTCAACTCCACTGAGATGGGATCGAGGGAGAACCCACCGGCCTGCTGGAAGTATGTGTACTGGGTGATTTCAAGCCCGTCGAGCCAGACCTCCCAGCCCAACCCCCAGGCTCCCAGCGCCGGGTGCTTCCAGTTGTCCTCCACGAAACGGATGTCGTGCTCCTCCCGTCGGATGCCTAGGGTGTAGAGGCTCTCCAGGTAGATCTCCTGGGGATTCCCCGGGTCTGGCTTGAGGATCACCTGGAACTGGGTGTGCATCTGCATACGGTTGGGGTTATCGCCGAATCGGCCGTCGTCCGGTCGATAGGACGGCTCCACATAGGCGACGTTCCAAGGTTCCGGACCCAACACACGAAGGACGGTGGCCGGATTCATCGTGCCGGCGCCTACCTTCTCGCTGTACGGCTGCCAGATGATGCAGCCGTAGTCCTCCCAGTACGTCTGCAAGCGCAGAATCACTTCCTGAAATGTGAGCGGCTTGGTCAAGTGCGTCCTCCCTGTTTCTATGTTGGTAACCTCGGGTCTGAGGCGATGGAGCCCGTTAGGCGAGTGTGCTAGCCCCTGCCACCCGCTGTCTGCCCGGAGGGAAACCTCTGCTGCGACGAGTGCTCGCCAGCTAGAGGCCCAAACCCACACCGCCGCCGGTCAGTGTGGTCCTGGCTTGCGCAACAGGCGGGTTTAGCGCTTTCCCTGCTTGAGCCATCGCAAGAAGGCGCCGGCTTTGACGTCCTGCTCCAGGTGGTAGGAGATGTAATGCCGCATCGCGCGCTCAGTCTCTTCGTGTAGCCCTCGCGATACGCCCGAGGATGCCAGCTCGGCGTAGGTCGTTCGCTGGCATTGCTGGAGAAACCGGAGTGCGGCAGGCGAGAGCCGCAGCACGTGGCGATCGCGCTGACTCTGCTCGTAGCATTTCGAGCATAGGGCGCCGCCGTTTTCGAAGGATATTCCGAATGGTTGCTGGGCTCCTCGACGCTGGCGGGGGCGTAGCAGCGGGCGCGGGTCGTGGTCGCCGACGCAGCGGAATAGCTCCGGCCTGAATCCAGCCAGTCCCAGGAGGTGCTGTTCGTAAAAGCGAGCGATTATGTCCAGGTCACGGGCTTCGCATAGCCATGCAAGCGTGTGATTGAGGAGGTCGAACGCCGCTGCACTCCCTTCGCCGTCGGACAGGAAACGGTCGAGAAGCTCGACGGCGTAGCGCGCATAGGCCCCTCGAAGCAAATCACTGCGCAGGCGGGTGTGAGGTTCGAGTGTCTCAGCCTGGCTGATGATGTCCCAATAGTTGGGGACCCGCGAGAGGACGAAGCTAGCGCGCGCGAAGAGCTCGATGTGCCCGGCTTTGCGGCTGCGTACTTTCCGGGCCCCCTTCGCCAGCACGTCCACCTTGCCGGACGGGGTGCAGAGGCGCAGTACCCGGTCTGCCTCCCCCTGGTCGCGCCGCTGCATGATGATGCCTTCGGTATGGTACAGCCGCCCGTTGCTCATGCTTCATCTCCTGACGCGGGATTATACCATCCGGACTGCGATCTGCAACAGATCGTGCGACGGCCGATGGCCCTCTTGGGCTAGGGACGACGGGCGATGGGAGCGGCGTCCCCGACTTGACACTTAGGGCCATCGGTTCGATCGAAGGCTTGCAGGGTACGGTCAAGCCGTGTAACATGCGATGCTGCGGCAAGCATTCTGTACCACGACAACAACCCCGACCAAACCCATGATGCCTGGATAGACGGTGCCTCGAGCGATGGTGGGTGAGCATTCGTCCGGAAGTAGGCGCGCTGGACTGTTGACCGTCCGGCGAGCCCTGCGGGTTCTGTCTCGCGTGGATGTGGCGGCATGGCTCATCTTGCTCGCGTTGCTCCTGATCCTTCTCGGCTCTTTCTTCCCGCAGCGACCACGGTTGGTGGCCTCCGACACAGCCCATCTGGATCTCTGGCGCGCGACCGTCCGGGCGCGTTACGGTGCGCTTACTGGGCCCCTGGACGCTGCCGGCGCCTTTGCCTGGTTCCATTCTCCTGTTCTCTGGTTGGCGGCAGGGCTCCTGGTGCTTGCCGTGCTCGTGTGCACGGTGAGGCGCTGGCGCCGCACTTGGACGCAGGCGCTCCGTCGGCCCGTGCGTTGCTCTGACGCTGTTCTCGATCGGTCTGCGCATGCGGCGGAGGTCCAGCTGCCTCCGGCAGCACATCTTGCCGCCAGCGTCCGCGGCATCCTGGAGGCGCGCGGCTTCTCCGTCCGCTCAGAGGCCGATGGGAGTCGGCTCTATCTGCGAGGTGATCGACATCGACTGGCCGCCTCCGCCACCCTGCTCACCCACACAGCGGTGCTGCTTCTCTCGCTGGGCCTGGCTCTGAGCGGCGTTTGGGGATGGCGTGACGAGCTGGCCGTGCGGCCAGGCGAGGCAGTCGATGTGTGGGCCCCAAGCGTGGCCTCAGTGGGACGGACGGGGCGGGCCGCTGCTGAGCCCTCGCTACGGGTGCGAAATGAGGGCTTGACCATTCTACGCTATGCGGACGGCAGTGCTGCCGGCTACGACGCGCAGGTAGTGTTTGAGGAGGGTGGGGTTGAGGTGATGCGCGGGAACTTGCGCTTGAACCGTCCCCTGGCCTATCGCGGTATTCGCTTCACCTTGCAAAGCTTTGCGCCATACGGTGATGGTCACACCGTCACGCTTCACGCCGCCAGCGACCCCGGATACGCATGGGTCGTCGCGGCTGCATTCTTGATGTTCATCGGGCTGACGGTGAGCTTGAACCTGCCGCCCAGCCACATCTACGTTCGCATCGAGGCCGAGGGGCGCGTGCAGCTTGCCGGGCGCGCCCGTCGGAGGGCCTGGGACTTCGGGTCCCAGTTCGCGGACCTGGTTGGGGAGATCTCCCGTCTCGCCGACCGGCAGGCCTGACACGTAGCGATGATCCTTCTCGCCTATGTGACTATGTGGGCGGCGACCGCCGCCTACGTCCTTCATCGAGTTTCAGGAGCCCGCGGGGCTGGGTGGACGGCGTCAGGGGCGACGGCTGTCGCTTGGGCTCTGCTGACAGCGTCTCTCATCCGACGGGGCCTATCAGCGGGTCACTGGCCGCTGGCGAACCGCTATGAGTTCGCTCTCTCCTTCGCGTGGGCCATCCTCGCCGTCCACCTGCTCCTTGAGGCCAGCTGGGGCGAGAGACGGGCGGGCCTGTTCGTCCTCGCGGTTGGGCTTCTCGTGGCGACCTATGCCCTCACGCGCCCTGCCGACATGAAGCTGACGGTGCCGCTTCTCCCGATTCTCCGCTCAGTCTGGTTGCAGGTCCACGTCGCGACGGCCGCAATCGCATACGGTGCTCTCGGGGTGGCGGGCGGGCTGGGGCTGCTGCTACTGACGGAGGGCCGGGCCACGGCGGCCGCGGAGCAAGCATTCAGTCACGCCACGGAGCGGATGGTCGTGCTCGGCTTCCCATGGCTGACGCTGAGCATCCTCGCCGGGGCCATCTGGGCTCAGAAGGCGTGGGGGCGCTACTGGGGGTGGGACCCGAAGGAGACCTGGGCCCTGATCACCTGGCTGTGGTACTTGATGGTCCTGCATCTGGCTCCACTCAAGCGTTGGCAGGGCCGCCGCCTGGCCACGATGGCTGTGGTCGGCTTCGCCATCGTCCTCTTCACCTTTGCCGGCGTGCCGTGGCTGGTGCGGGTGGTCAGGCTGGAGACGCTCCATGGCTATTGATCGAGCTTCCCTCCGTGGCGGTAGCCTGGTGGCTGTAGTGGCGACTTCAGTCGCTTCCCACGATGGCGAATGATCGAGTCTGGCTGAGGGGAGACCCCGGTGAACGTAGTAGCGACTTCAGTCGCTCTCCACGGTGGCGAATGATCGAGTCTGGCTGAGGGGAGACCCCGGTGAACGTAGTAGCGACTTCAGTCGCTTTCCACTATGGCGATCGATAGAGTCTCGCTCTGGGACGGAAAGGGGGCGTTGCCCCAAAGCGCAGGTCGCCCATGACCCGCGGGATCACGCGAAGGCGGTTCCTGCTAGGCGGCGGGGCGGCGGCAGCCGGAGGACTCGGCCTTGCGGCCGGCCTGTCGGGCAGCCGCTGGTGGGAGCGGCCCCCACGGGGCGGGGCGGTCGCGGCGCCGGTCGAACCGCCCACCCAGTGGTCGGTCGAGGCCCGCTACTACGCATCCCTGTCGGGCCAGGGGTCCCTCGACTGTGCTTCGTGCCACGGCACCGTGGAAGATCCGCTTCCCGTCTCGTACTGTCACACAGCGCATACCGGCACCTTCGTCCAGTGCAACCTCTGTCCGCACCAGTGCGTCATAGCCGACGGCGAGCGAGGCGATTGCCAGGTCCGGGAGAATAGAGGAGGACGCCTGTTTTCCCTCGTCTACGGCAATCCCTGCGCGGTACACATCGACCCCATCGAGAAGAAGCCCTTCTATCACTTTCTGCCCACCGCAGCCGCGTTCTCCATCGCGACCGCCGGGTGTAACCTGAGCTGCAAGTACTGCCAGAACTGGAGCATCTCTCAGGTCCCGCCGGAGAGGACGAGAAACGTCGATCTTCCGCCCGCGGATGTCGTGCGCTACGCGCTGGGGGAGAACGCCCCGGTGATCGCCTACACTTACTCCGAGCCGATCGTGTTCTACGAATACGTGATGGACACGGCCCGGCTTGCGCGAGAGGCCGGGTTGCGGAACGCGGTCGTTTCGGCCGGCTTCATCAACCCGGAGCCGCTCCGGGCCCTGTGTGAGGTCGTGGATGCCATCAAGATCGACCTGAAGGGGTATGACGGCGACTTCTACCGCGACGTGTGCGGCGGGGAGCTGGAGCCCGTCCTGGAGACGATTGCCACCATCGGCAGGAGCCAGGCCCACCTCGAGATTGTGAATCTGGTCGTGCCAACGCTCAACGACGACCTCGAGCAACTGCATGCCCTTACTCGCTGGATCGCCGAGGAATTGGGGCCGGACGTGCCGCTCCACTTCAGCCGCTTCCATCCCCAGTACAAGCTCACCAACCTGCCTCCGACGCCGGTCGAGACCCTGGAGCAGGCTCGCCAGATCGCCATGAGCGAGGGGGTGCGGTTTGTCTATGTCGGCAACGTCGGTGGGCACGATGCCAACCATACCTACTGCCCGGTCTGCGGCGAGGTATTGATCCAGCGAACGGGGTTTGCCGTGATCGCCTACCATATCGAGGCCGGCCGTTGTCCCTATTGTGGCACACCAATCCCTGGGGTCTGGTGGCCTGACGAGCCCTAGATGCCACCGAAGGTCGCTCTGCCTTGACTGTCGAAGAGGCGGTCCCGGGTTACCAGTGAGGTGGATGCGTGATGACTGAGACCTTCGCATTGAGGTTGGTGCCCGCGCTCTTGCTCGCCATTCTGCTCTGCGCGTGCTCTGTGCCCACGGGAATTCCTCCAACGGAGGCGTCTCCAACGGAGGCGTCTCCAACAGAGGCGTCTCCAACAGAGGCGCACACACACGTTACCGACACGCCTCGGTCCTCGTCGGACACGGACGCAGTGGACCCCACCGGATTCTTCAATGGGCAGGTCCGGCCTGCCGCTGTCGCCGGGTCCTGGTACCCCGGTGATCCAGACCAACTGCGTTCCACCGTGGATGGGCTGCTTGCGTCTGTAGAGCCGGTGGACGGCGCGCCCATCGGCCTGATCGTGCCCCACGCGGGCTACACCTACTCAGGCCCGGTCGCAGCAGCAGGCTTCCGGCAGCTTGAGCAGGGGGACTACCGCGTTGCCGTGATCATCGCCTCCGACCATCAGAGGCCGGTGTCCGATCCCATCTCAGTATGGGCGGAGGGCGGCTTCGAGACACCCCTCGGCATCGTGCCGGTCGACGAGGAGCTGGCCCAGGCCCTCGTCGATGCCGATCCTCGGATCACTTTGGACGCCGCCGCCCATCAGGGCGAGCATCCTATCGAGATCGAGCTACCCTTCCTCCAGCAGGTCTGCCGCGCCTGCCGCATCGTGCCGGTCCTGATGGGCGATGACAGCGACGAGGTGGTGGCCGCCCTCTCCGATGCATTGTTGGAGGCGCTGCCTCCGGAGGGGGCGGTGGTGATTGCATCCTCCGACCTGTCCCACTATCCTTCCTACGAGGATGCGCTGGCTGTGGATGGGGCGATCCTGGCTGCCCTTGAGACCGGTGATCCAATGCAGGTAGAGGCCGCTTTCGCCGAGGTCATGCAGAGAGGGGTCCCGAACCTGGTCACCTGCGCCTGCGGGCAGGGGCCGATTCTGGTCACATTGCAGGTCGCGAAGAGCCTGGGGGCCGACACTGTGTCTGTCCTGACCTACGCCAACTCGGGCGACGCCCCCCAGGGGGACCGGACGCGCGTCGTGGGCTACGGGGCGGTGATGCTCTGGCGCTACGAGCTGCCGGATCTGACGTCTGTGCAGAAAGCGGAGCTATTGGGTGTCGACCGTTCCACGCTGAAGACGTATCTGGAGGATGGGAGGATGCTCGGTGTCGATGGGGATGACCCGGCACTGAGCCGGCGGGGCGCTGCGTTCGTCACGCTCAAGCAGGATGGCGAGCTTCGCGGGTGCATCGGCCGCACCCGGGCTGACTTGCCCCTGCTGCACGTTGTGCCTCACCTCGCGGTACAGGCGGCGACGGAGGACCCCCGGTTTCCCCCGCTCGAGCCAGAGTCCCTGGATGACGTCAGCATCGAAATCTCACTCCTGTCGCCGCTCCAGCGCATCTCGGATGTGTCGCACATCGAAGTCGGCACGCACGGGCTGATGATATACAAGGACGGTCGGCAAGGTCTGCTGCTGCCTCAAGTGCCTGTTGAGCAGGGCTGGGAACGAGATGAGTACCTGACCAACCTGTGCCTGAAAGCCGGCCTACCCGACGGCTGCTGGCACCAGGGCGCCGCGGTGTACGCGTTCACGGCCGTGGTGTTCGGCGAGGAGTAGCCCTCCTCTGCAGCCGCCTGCAGCGGTCTGCGAGCCCCAGGTGCATCGTACGTTCCGTTCGTGCGTTGCACCTATTCGTTTGTGCCCTCTCCGTCCCTCCGCCAGGCTGCCGCACTGAACTTCGTCCGCGCTCCCGCCGGACTCACAATCCGGCGGGTAGCGACGACCGTGCACCCGCCAGGGGCGCACTCACAAGGCCATGGTTTCTGCTCAAGGGACCTGGGCGAACAGGCATTTCAGGTAAGCTCCTCCCTTGAAGGCGATGGGATGATCCTCTGGGTGACCCGTCCGTGCCAGCTCGCGCAGGGGCCGCCCCAAGCCCCTGGCAGCGCGGTGAACCGTGTCGAAAAACGTCGCGGGGTCGACACGCCTCGAACAGGACGCCTGGACCAGCGTGCCGCCGGGTGACAAAACGCCGAAGCTGAGCTCAGTCAGACGCCGGTAGGCCGAGATCGCCCCATCGACCTGGACGCGACTTCTGGCGAAGGCGGGGGGGTCCACGATCACCAGGTCGAAGCGACGGGTTGCCTCTCCCATTCTTGCCAGTGCCTTGAAAGCGTCGTCAACGACTGTCTCGTGCAAGACCGTCACCACGCCCGGGATGTCACGGTTGTGGGCCAGGTTGCGCTCGGAGGCTGCTAGGGCCTGCGCGCTCGCGTCGATGTCCACGACGCGGCGCGCGCCGCCCCGTGCCGCGTAGACGGAGAAGCCGCCTGTGTAGGCGAAGACGTTCAGCACCTCCTTGCCGCCGGCCAGGGGCTCCACCCGCGCCCGGTTCTCCCGCTGGTCCAAGAAGAAGCCTGTCTTCTGCCCCCTGACAGGGTCCGCCTCGAAACGGAGACCGTTCTCCCAGAAGAGCACAGGACCGGCAAGGGCCGGGCCGTATAGGACCAGGCCGTCACGCAGGCCGTGCAGGTGCTGGGCTTGCTCCTGCATCGCGCGCCCGAGACGGAGCACCCATCGCTCAGCCGGGGCAATGCTCGTCAGTGGCGCCAAGACGTCCCGCAGGTGCGGTACCCACGCCGCCGTGTAGAGCTTGATCACCAGCGTCTCCGCGTACCGGTCGACGACCAATCCTGGCAGGCCGTCATTCTCACCGTGCACCAGCCGGTAGCCAGTCGTGCGGGCGGCGACTGGCCGGTCAATGAGGGACCCGCGGCGCGCGGCAGCAGCCGTCAACCGGGCGGTGAACCATTCAGGGTCGATGGGGGCCGGTTCGCCGTGTTGCAGGATACGCACGCGGATCGACGAAAGGGGGTCATAGAGGCCCACTGCCAGAAACCGTTCCTTGCGATCGAAGACGACGGCTAGGTCGCCGGGTGCTCCCTCCCGGCTCTGCTCGCGAATCGACCCTGCGAACAGCCATGGGTGCCCCTCCCGCAGGGCCCTCTCAGCCGCCGGGGCGACGTGTACTGCGATACGCCGGGCTGAAGACCCGGGGATCTGCGATAGAATGGGCGCCGCGGCTTGTGCTGTCGACACGCTGACCTCCACTCACGAGGATACACCGGTGGGCCGTGTTGCACAATCCGGCGTGCCTGCTGCTGGCAGGGCTCCCTGAGTCGCGGGAACCCTTCCAGTGCCCTGGGCCATGAGCTTGGTGAAATCCTTCTGGTCCTCACTTGTCCACAGGAGTTCCGCATGCAACGTCATCCCTACGAATGACCCACCTTGGCCGAAGACCAGTGGCCCAATCACGGGCGCAGACTGACAGGCAGTCCGCCCTCCCCCGAACCCCCTGCCGCCGGCTCCTCTAGCACCGTTCCCCGGACCCCCCGACGCTCAGGTAACGGCACGGCCTCGCGTCCCAGCATCTCGTGGGGACCCCGGTAGTGACACCACAAGGAGCTGGCCAATGGCCGACAGCACACAGCAGACGCTCCCCCTCGAACAGCAAGACACACCGAATCCCGAGACTGAATACGACGTCGAACTCTTCGCAGGGGGAATCGCCCACGATGCCTTGCCAGAATCGGCCGGTGCACTCCAGTCGTTGACCGCCGAATGCGGGGCCTCGGCCGCCGGGCCCGCAGCGTGGAGCCCCGAAAGCGAAGCGTCGGGCACCGAAAGCGGAGCGTCGGCCATCACCATCGAAACCATCTGTGGCGACGACGCGCAGGTCGCCGCCCTGGCCGAGCGAGTCATGATGGCTGCGCCGTGGGTTCACTACACACTACGCGGGGAATACCACACCATGACCAAGGCGGAGGTCAGCCCGGTCATCCGCCGCCGCATGGCCCTCGGGGTGGATCTCCTCAATGCAAGGAGGCCCACATCTGGCGGGGCAAGCACGGCGTCAACTTCCAGGTAGCCTACACCCTGATGGCCCAGTGGGTGAGGAACACCAAGTGCGGTCACACCGAGGCCCGCTACACCGGCCTCACGCCAGAAGGGAGGGAGCTCCACGGCCTGGCGCCAAGCGACCAGGCCACGCGCGTCAGACTGGTCATGCTCTCCGACATCCCCAACATCGTTGCCCTCACGGAGGCGGGGCTCAGCCCCGAAGAGGCCCGTGCTCATTTCACCGTCAGAGGGCTTGGGACCGTCGCGGCCGAGGAATGCGCCAGCCCCAACTTCGCGCCCACCGGCCGCAGTAAGAGTCTGCCGCAACAGAAGCGCGCTCTAACCAACGCCTACAGGACCCGCTTCGGCGAGCCCTCCCGCCAGGAGATCCACGTCCTTCGCCGCCAGTGCCGCGACGTCGTTCTGCTGCCACAGGACTTCAGCGCCACGTCCCACCTGCTGCCCGCCGACCGCACCAACCTGGCCCTCGAACACGCCCGGGCCTGCACTCAGCCTGCAGCGCCCACAACCCAGACCCCCGAACAGATCCTGGCCCAGGGTCGCCTCCCTTTCCGGGCGGAGATCAGCTCGCCCCGGCCCTGAGGGAATAGATGCTACATAACTGGGTCCATTTCGCGCCAGGTCCAAACGACCGATCTCCGAAATCCGTCGCGTCCATGTCATTCCACCTGTCCACCAACCAGTTCCACCCCACGCAGCAGCTGGGCGTTGACCGCCACGATGACCGTGCTTAGCGACATCAGTAGCGCGCCCACCGCCGGGGAGAGCAGGATGCCCAACGGTGCCAACACACCCGCCGCCAGGGGTAGGGCCACGATATTGTAGCCTGCCGCCCACCACAGATTCTGGACCATCTTGCGGTAACTCGCCCGGCTCAGCTCGACAACGTTGACAACATCCATCGGGTTGCTTCTGACCAGGATGATGCCAGCCGACTCGACGGCAACGTCGGTGCCGCTGCCGATGGCGATGCCTATGTCTGCTCGGGTGAGCGCTGGGGCGTCGTTCACGCCGTCGCCGACCATAGCTACCCGCTTCCCCTCGTCCTGCAACTGCTGGACCTTCCGATCCTTGTGCTCCGGCAGAACCTCGGCGAAATAGTGATCGATACCCAACTCGTCCGCGACAGACCGCGCCACCGCCTCGCTGTCACCGGTCAGCATCGCCACCTCTACGCCCATCCCGTGCAGCCTATCGACGACTTCTCTGCTCTCCGGCCGTATTACGTCGGCCAGGGCGAAGGCGGCCGCCACCCGTTCTTCCTCCACCAGATACACCACGCTTTGTCCCTTCTCCTGGGCTCCCGCGCGGAAGCCAGTCAGCGGCTCTGGGATGTCCAGGTCTAGCATCTCCAGCAGACGCGGGCCACCCACGTACACTCTCCGGCTATCCCGGTACGCCCGCACGCCTCGCCCTTTGATCGCCTCGAAATCGGAGACCCGGGGCAGCGAGAGCCCGCGCTCCTCCGCCTCGCGGCGGATGCCACGAGCGATCGTGTGCTCCGAGTCGCCCTCTACCGCAGCGGTCAACGCCAGCGCTTCGTCCTCGCCCAGACGCTCAGCTACGGCGATATCTACCACGCCGAACTGACCCTCAGTCAACGTGCCCGTCTTGTCGAAGATGACCGTGTCGATCTCGCGGGCTTCTTCCAGGGCCAACCGATCGCGGACCAGGACGCCATTGCTGGCCGCCATTGACGTGGTGATCGCTACCACCAGGGGGACCGCCAGGCCCAGCGCGTGGGGACAGGCGATGACCAACACGGTAGCGACGCGGGCGATGACCTCTACGTCAAAGCCCACGGCGATGACCCACGCGACTGCGGTCACAGCAGCCACGCCCAGGGCTATGTAGAAGAGCCAGCCTGCGGCCCGGTCGGCCAGGACCTGCGTGTCGGACTTGCTCTGCTGAGCCTCCTCTACCAGACGCATGATCCCGGCCAGGGCGGTGTCCTCACCGGTGGCTGTTACCCGGACGCGCAA
>JASFVG010000102.1:0-12096 GCA_050049955.1 Anaerolineae bacterium
CGGGAATGGTCGCAGCACACTGGCGGCAACGCTGCTGCACTGGACCGGAAACCTGACTATTGATCTTCTCATCGGTGGGGCGGGCACCGTGGGCTTCCGAGTGTACAGCGCGCTGATCGTGCTTGGCGCCATGTTGATTTGCGGCACGTGGGTGAGACGCGTTGGAGCGCGCAGGCAAGCCCGGATTGCCAACAGCCACGGGTGAGCAATACCTGGCGGTGCTGGCTCCGTTTCGGCAAGCCGCCCGGCTGAGACTGATCCGCCGATGCTCGTGAGCACTAAAGGCTTCAGATGAGCACCAAACAGCGAATAGCCATCGTCGTGCCAGTCGTACTGGTGGCAGTGATGTATCCGGTCTTCCAGTTGTTGGCCAAACCATTCCGCGGGACCTGGCGAATTGGATGGTACCTTGGCCTCGCAGTCTACTGGCTGATCTGGGGCGTGGCCTTTCCCATGCTACTGGTTGGGAGAGAGCGCATCGCCAGACTGATCCGGCCCAGGAGGCTGACTGTCCGTGTGCTGCTGCTGGCTATGGTCCCGCTGGTCGGAGCCTCCATCTATAGGCTGGTGCCGGGGATGGAGTACCACACATCGAGCTGGTGGGAGCTCCCGCTACTCCTATCGTCCTGTCTCGGCAACGGGCTGTTCGAGGAGGTGCTGTGGCGCGGGGTGTACATGGAGATGTTTCCGGAGAACATCCTGCTCCGGATTGTGTGGCCGAGTATCTGGTTCGCGCTCTGGCACTACCTACCCGGCTCCGTCAACCCGAATGGCAACGCGCTTGGCCTGATCATCGGCTCAGGCCTGATGGGGTTCTACCTGAGCTTCCTGGCGAAGAAGACGGATACGGTATGGTGGGCGATCGTCGGCCATACGCTTGGCGGCATCATTATGGTCGTCTAGCCGTGGAGGAGTGGATATGACAGCGGTTCGTCCTCGAGTGGCCATCGGCGGACTGCTTCTGCTGGTCGCCTGTGCCGGTCCATGGCGGCCGACGCAGGACGAGCGATCGCCGACAGCAGGCGTTTCTCCAACCGGGCCTACCAGCCCGCCTCCCGTGCCCGCCACTGCTTCCTCGCCACTAACGGCCAGTCCCGCGCCGCCACTTTCCGAGATGCTGCCGCTGGATGGAAGCGGCGGCGGCGTGATCGCCTTCACCTCCGACAGAGACGGCGAAGGCGATATCTTCGTCACGAACGCCGACGGCAGCGGGCTGCGGCGGCTCACTGATGATCCCGCCTACGATGGGTGGCCGACCTGGTCGCCGGATGGTACCGACATCGCCTTCGTGTCACTCCGCAGCGGGAATCCCGACATCTATGTGATGGACGCCGACGGCGGAAACCTGCGGCAGTTGACGGATCATCCCGAGCGCGACATCTGGCCCGAGTGGTCGCCCGACGGCACGCGAATTGCCTTCCCATCGCGCCGCGATGGCAACTTCGAGATCTATGTGATCAATGTCGACGGCTCGAACCTTCGGCGCTTGACGAACACCTCGTCACACGAGGACTTCCCCGCGTGGTCGCCGGATGGCGCACTGATTGCGTTCTCTCGGACCGAGGGCGACGATGGCACGTACATCATGAAGGCCGACGGGAGCGACGAGAGGAGGCTGGCGGACTTTGAGGCCCTGGAGCCGGCCTGGTCGCCGGATGCGGGACGGATTGCCTTCGCATCCGATCATGAGGGGTTCCGGGCTATCTACGTGGTGGATGTGGACGGTGCCAACCTGCGTAGGCTGTCAGAGACGAGGGCCGGGGAAAACTGCCCTGACTGGTCGCCGGACGGCACGCGAATCGTGTTCACTTCCTGGCGCGATGGTGACGGCGAAATCATCTTGATGAACGCGGATGGGAGCGAACCACGGAGGCTGACGGACAACCCGTACGAGGACGAGTTCCCCGCCTGGCGGCCAACCTCTCCGGAGGGGGGCCTGCCCACTCCCGAGTGGACTGGTCCGGACAGCGTGCTGTTCATTGGCAATAGCCTCACGTTCTACAACAACCTGCCGGAGATGTTCGCCGCTCTCACACGTTCGGCCGGTCGCGACGTCGAGGTCGATATGGCGGCGATAGGCGGGGCGACCCTTGCCTATCACGCAGCGGCCCCGTCGACGGTCGACAGGATGGCAGGACGGAACTGGGACTATGTGATCTTGCAGGAGCAGGGGCGGATTCCAGCCATCGAGGAGGAGCGAAAGGCTGAGATGTACCCCGCGGTCCGTCAGCTGGAGCGCAGGATCAGCGAGATCGGTGCGGAGACCGTGCTCTTCATGACGTGGGGGCGGCGCGACGGCCTGCCCGAGGATGGGCTTCCAGAGTTCGCGACGATGCAGAGTCAGGTCGGGGCGGGGTACTCAGAGATCGCCGACGAGCTGGGCGTGATGGTGGCCCCAGTCGGGATCGCCTGGCAGAGCGCGCTCTCGCAGTACGAAGAGCTGGACCTCTGGCAGGCGGACGGCGGGCATCCCAGTAGAGCGGGCTCATACCTGGCGGCCTGCGTGTTCTACGCCGTGATCTACCAGCAAAGCCCTGAGGGATTGATGTTCTTGGGGGGACTTCCACGGGAGACAGCGGACCCCCTGCAGGTGGTAGCTTCACATACGGTGCTAGAGGACCCCGACCAATGGAACATCCCGTAGCTGCCGGCATCTCTGGTGGCTTTCCGGGCACGGGAGCTGGGACCATGGTCATTTACCTTCTGTGCAGCAGGAAGCGACCAGCCGGCTGCTGCAGCGAAATAGTGCGTGCTATGGGAGACGCGGGGTGATTGAACCGGGGCGGCTGGCGCGGGTATTCGGTTGGCAATCGCGTCGTTGGGTGACAAGTACATGGAGGAACTGATGGAGCAAGGACGGGAAGGACGAATGCCGAGTGCAGACGTACATAACCCATACAGCTGGCTCGCTGTGGGCGTAGCGATCGGCAGCGGCCTCGGTGTTGCGACAGGTCAAATCGCGGTGGGGGTGGGCGTGGGCCTGGTCATCGGTGCGGTTGGAGCCATCATGTCGAAGCGCAGACGAGGGGACTCCGGAGAGGGCTAGCCCAACCGAATCGTCGGCGTGAACCCAGGCAGTCCCCCAGTGCACCAGGTCCGAATCCTTCGGGGGCCGGGCATCGCGTGCTTCGCAATTGTGCTGGGTGACGATCAATGGGCACCCAGTACGATTGAGAATCCAGTTGGGTGACCGGGTCTCTGGCTGGCTGCAGGTGGTGATCGCCGCCTGCGAGTAGCTCGCGGCGGATCCTGTCGCGAAGAGGCTTGCTGACCTCCAGATTGTGTCCAGGGGCTCGGGGGTACGCCCCGCGATGGACGTGCAGCTACACCATTTGTCGTATGTCCGATTCGATCGATGTGGAAACAGGACCGCCCTGAGGCGGTCCTTTTTGCGTAAGGCAGATACCCCATTTCTCCGATGACACTGGGTCCTCGATGTTGTATACTGAGCATCAATCTCGGGAGCCTGCCCGGGCGGTCTCATGGGCCCGTAGGACCGGGGTGGGATGGCATCAGTCGGTGAGGAGGGGGACCGTGATGGACTCCAGCAGCTCAGTACGAACCCAGGAGTCGGGTTCTGCCTCCAAAGTGAAGAGGTCTGGCGATCAAAAGGGGGGATGAGATGAATCACACGGGTGTTCTGAAGCGAAGCTGGCACACACTCTGGCACTACCGGGCGCTCTGGCTCTTCGGTATCGTACTGGCGCTGGTCACGTTTTCGTGGGAGACGGCGACTGTCCTGAACATGGACGAGGAGTTGCCGGAGCGAGGCATCACCATCACGACCCTGGAAGGGGAGACGTTCCTAGACGCCTGCCGCCGGACGGCGCGCCGCGAGATTGCTCAGGCGAATCGGGAGTTGAACCAGCTCCTCAATGACGAGCTGGGTGTCGGATTCAAGGTCCATATCCTAGCCGTCATTGCGGCCCTTATGAGCATAGCCGTGATCGCCTCCATCGTGGCGAAGATCGCCCGCTACGTTAGCGAGACGGCACTGATACGGATGATCGGAGTGTACGAGGAGACGGGGGAGAAGGCGGGAATCCGGCAGGGGTTGCGGTGGGGCTTGTCACGCAGCGCGTGGCGGCTCTTCCTAATCAACCTTGCAGTGACAGCTCTTGCGACGCTAGCCGTCATCATGCTGTTCGGATTGATCCTGGCCCCTCTTCCCCTGTGGGTCAACGGGAGCGAGGGCGTCGTGTTTACCTTCGCTTTCCTCACGGGAGGGCTTTTCCTGGTGGGCCTCGGCATCGTAATCGTCGCGGGCACCGGCGTGTCGGTGATGAAGCGACTGGCCCGTCAGGCATGTGCCCTGGAGGGTTTGGGGGTGACGGCGGCAATCGGTAGGGGGTGGCAAACCATCCGAGCCCATCCAGCGGACGCAGCGCTCATGTGGCTGATAACAATAGGCCTGAAACTCGGTTGGGCGCTGGCGATGGTCCCCGTGGTTCTTGTGCTGGTGGGTTTGGGCGTGATGATGGGTGGGTTCCCGGCGCTGGCGGCCGGCGGGCTCCCGGGTTTGGCCGCCGCGGCGGATGTACCGGTCTTCGTAGCCCTGGCTCTTGGCATTCCTATCTTCCTGCTGGTCCTGGTGGGCCCTCTGGTCCTGCTTGCTGGGCTCCGCGAGGTGCTCCTAACGAGTCTATGGACGTTAACCTACCGGGAGATGCGGGGTCTGGAAAAGCCCAGTTCCGAGACGCTGCCAGTTGGGGGACCTGCCGCTCTGGAATCGGCCGCGCCCGCGTAGTTGCAGACCCCGGTCACACGGGAAGGCTGGGTGGACGTCGCGCGCCGGTTCCGTCGTAGCGCGGGCGGAACCGGCGCCCTGGCGCCGGCAACGGCTGCGGAAGGGCGCAATGGGTCTGGAGATTCCAGGCCGAGACTCAGTACACCACGGAGAAGAGAAATGGGAGTTAGGCTACAAGCTGTGACGACAGGCATCGCTCTGGTCCCAATTTTGGTCGGTTGCTGCGCTATGCCCCACCCGCTGCCAGTAGCCGGCGGCTCGGGAAAGGTCCTGACCTTGGAAGGGGACTTCACAGGCTTCGACCGGCTGGACGTCAGCCATGCCTTCCGGGTGGAGGTGAGGCAGGGAGACGGCTACCACGTTACCGTACGCATCGACGACAGTCTTGAGGAGCATCTCCTGCTGGATAGGCAGGGTGACACGCTGAGGATTGGGCTGGAACCCGGCCACACCTACAACCTCGGCGCGGCGACGCTTGGGGCTACGGTTCAGATGCCGGAGCTGGCAGGGTTGGAGCTGAGCGGCGCAAGCCGAGCGACGCTGCAGGGTTTCCAGTCGACGAGGCCACTGTATGTGCACGTTTCCGGAGCCAGCCAGCTGCGTGGAGAGATCGAGGCGGGAGCCGGGCAGTTCAAGGCTTCGGGCACAAGCCAGATCCGTCTGGTCGGCTCGGGACGGGACGTGGCTATCGATGCCTCTGGCGCCAGCCAGCTGGATCTGTCGCACTTCGAGGTTGACGACGCGGAGATTGAAGCCAGCGGTGCCAGTACCGTGTCGATCCGTGCCGGGGGCAGACTAGATGCCCGTGCCAGTGGGGCTTCTCGCGTCAGATACCGAGGGGAACCGTCCATAGGGCGGATCCATACCTCGGGCGCGTCATCAGTGGACCGAGGATAGGAGCTATTGTGCGACAGGATGGGAGAATCGCCACCGGTTCGCGCACGGGGCAGAACCGCCGGTCAAGCTGATGGGAACAGGAAAGGGGAGCAAGTATGGCTTCGGCTGCTATTCGGCTTGAGAACCTAACGCGCGATTTCGAGACAGTGAGGGCGGTGGACGGGCTCTCGTTGAAGGTGCCGGAGGGCACCATCTTCGGTTTCCTGGGCCCGAATGGGGCCGGAAAGACCACTACCATCAACCTGCTTCTGGGCCTGCTGGAGCCGACATCGGGCCGCGCAGAGGTACTTGGCTTCGATACTCGGAGCCATGGCGATGAGATCCGCAGCCGCACCGGAGCTTTGCTCGAGCACTCGGGTGTGTATGAGCAGCTCTCCGCGGAGGATAACCTGGAATTCTACGGTCGGGTATGGCGGATCCCGGCCGGCGAGCGTCGGGCCCGAATCTACGAATTGCTCAGCCAGATGGACCTCTGGGAGCGCAGGAAGGAGAGGGCTGGCACCTGGAGCAAAGGAATGAAGCAGAAGCTTGCGCTGGCCCGCGCACTTCTGCACCGGCCGCCGCTGGTGCTACTGGACGAGCCGACCGCTGGGCTCGATGTGGTGGCGGCGGCGGCGGTTCGGGACAACCTCGAGGCCCTGGCGATGCAGCAGGGTGTGACGGTTTTCCTAACGACCCACAACATGGCGGAGGCGGAGAGGCTGTGCAGCCGGGTGGCCGTGATACGCGAGGGCAAGCTGCTCGCAGTCGGCCATCCCGACCAGTTGCGGGCCCAGTCGGGTGGTCCCCGGCTGGAGATCATCGGGCAGGGGTTCAGCGAGTCTGCATTGGCACAGTTGCGGGCGCGGCCAGAGGTGGCCGGTGCCGTGGTCCAGAACGGGCACCTCGAGATCTCACTTCGGGGGAACACGGACGCTGCGCCGCTGGTCGGCCTGATGGTCGGCGCGGGCGTGCAGGTGGAGGAGGTCCGCCGGGGCAAGGCCAGCCTGGAGGACGTGTTCCTTACCTTGATGCAGGAAGAGGCATAGAGGGCTGATGCTCGGCGACATACTGACCGTGATGTGGAAGGAGGGGAAGGAGCTGTTCACCGAACGGGAGACCGTTCGGGGTACGCTGGCAAGCCTCCTTGGCCCTCTGATCATGGTGGCTGCATTGGGCATCGTTGCCCCGTGGCAAGTGGGCCCAACCTGGGTCGAGACGCCGATGTCATCGGCGGTGGCCCTGTTTGTCGCGCTGATGTTCGGGGGCACAACGGCGGGGTCGATAGCGGGTGAGCGAGAGCGGCACACGTTGGAGACGCTGCTTGCCAGCCGGCTTTCGGACCGAGGGATTCTCCTGGGGAAGATAGGCATCGCGGTGTGCTTTGCGTCGACCTGCGCACTGGGGACGGTGCTGCTTGGAATGGTGATCGTCAACCTCACAGGCTGGACGGGAAGACTGCTTGTGTACCCGCTAATCGTCCTGGTAGCTGATGTGATGCTGGGTCTTCTCACGGCGACTCTGGCCGCAACCGTGGGCGTGTTCGTGTCGCTGAGGTCGGCGACGGTGCGGGAGGCCGAGCAGAACGTAATGGCCATCTTGGGGGTCGGTTCGATGGTTCTTGTCTGGGGATCGGTTCTGGCGCTGAGGACAATCCCCGGGCTGGAAGCGCGTTTCTCTGGGTTGGTGGCGGACCTCAGCTTCGTAGAGGTCTTTCTGGTCCTGGTGTCCGTTCTTGCGGTACTCGATACCGGGTTTCTGGCGGCGGCTGACCGACGCTTCCAGCGGGCTCGCTTGACGGTTGTCTGACGGCGTCCAGATCGCTGATTGTGGAGGAAGAGAGTACATGGAACGTATGCTAGGCGACGTACTGACAGTCGTGTGGAAGGAACGGAAGGGACTGTTCCGTGTACGGGGACGTCGAACTCAGGCGATGCTGGCGATGTTCAGCCCAATCCTGCTGGCCATCTATCTGCCTTTGCAGGAGGGTCCGCGTTGGGTGGACGGCCCCCTGTCTCTCTTGCTGGCCTTTGTCGCTCCGCTGATTCTGGTGGGCATCTCTGTCCCCGATTCCTTTGCCGGCGAGCGGGAGCGCCATACCCTCCCCACGCTGCTGGCCAGCCGGCTGCCCGATCGTGCCATCCTACTCGGGAAGATCAGCACCTCAGTGGCCTTCGGGTGGCTGGTCACCTTGGCGATGTTGGCGGTCAGCTTGGTGGTCGCGAACGCTGCCCACTGGGACGGCCAGGTCTCGTTCTACCAGCCATCCATCCTGCTGGCGGACCTAGGTCTAGGTTTCCTCGTAGCCATGCTGACCGCAACGGCCGGGGTGCTGTTCTCCTTGCGGTCAGCGACGGCACAAGAGGCCCAGCAGACCTTGATGGCCGTGCTCTTGATACCGCCGATGCTGCTTCAATTTGCATTGTTTGCGGTGATGCAATCAGAGCGTGCCGAGGCCTGCCTCAGGGAAGTCCTGGGGCACCTGAGCTTTCAGCAGGTCATTCTCGTGGTCCTGTCCATTCTGCTCGTGCTGGTTGCGGGTTTGTCGTGGTCAGCTGTGGCCCGGTTCAAGCGGGACCGCCTGATCCTGGGCTGATGACCGTGAGGGTTGCAGGATGAAGTGAACGCTGCTCCATATACTTCTGACGCAGGGTCTGCCGGCAGGCGGCTGTGCGCAGTGGGCCACTCCGTCAGCCGTCGAAGGAGGGTTCCATAACCGGACCCAGCACCGAACAGCGAGGGCTGCGAATGGGCTGGTCTAGCAAAGCCCTAGGTGCGAGTTCGAATGGGAGGACTGGAGCGGGGGACCGCTGCCACCCTAAACGGGGTATCGTTGCCGTGCTTCGTTGCCCGGGGGCAGACTATGGGAGCTACCGGCCACCTGAACCCACAAATCAGTGAGAAGAGCGAATGGACCTCAGGCAGTCGTGTACGGACTGGTGGTCATCTTCTCAGGGCTTGCACCCCCGCACATGTCATCCCTTCGCAGCGCCTTCAGGCTCCTCGGGTCATACACGGGTTCCGCCACCGGCGTTCTTGATGAGCTCTCCGTGTTGCCCACTGCAGGGCCACAGCTATACTTGGTGGGTTCAGCGCAACTTCCCAGGATCGCGGCCAGGCTTGCCCGCGGTCGACAATGACCAAGGAAGCGGGGGCTTGTTGTGAAGTTCCGTGAGTTCGGCCAAACCGGACGACAGATGTCTGTGCTTGGGTTCGGCTGCATGCGGTTGCCCATCGTGGAAGGCGACGCGGCAAGGATTGACGAGCCGGTGGCAACCCGGATGCTGCGCTATGCCATCGACAACGGGGTCAGCTACGTCGACACCGCCTTCAACTACCACCAGGGCAACAGTGAGCGGTTCCTAGGGCGCGCCCTACGGGATGGTTATCGAGACAGGGTCAACGTGGCCACCAAGATGCCGGTATGGCTCGTCGAGTCGAAGGATGACTTCGACAGGCTACTGGCCGAGCAACTGGAGAAGTTGCAGACCGATCACGTCGACCTGTACCTTCTGCACGCGCTCAGCCGGCGATCGTGGCCCAAGGTCCGGGCCCTTGGCGTGCTGAACTGGGCTGAGAGGGCTATGGTCGACGGCCGGATCGGTCACCTCGGATTCTCTTTCCATGACGGGCCTGAGGCTTTCCGGCAGATCGTCGATGACTACGAGCATTGGGCCTTGTGCCAGATCCAGTACAACTACCTGGACACCGAAGTCCAGGCTGGCGCCGCAGGTCTTCGTTATGCCGCGCGCCGAGGGTTGGCGGTCGTTGTGATGGAACCCATCCGTGGCGGCGGTCTGGCGGCGCCGCCAACTCCGGTGATGGGGATTCTGAACCGCCTGGAACCTCGCCGCACGCCGGCTGCCGTGGCCCTGCTCTGGGTATGGAACCATCCGGAGGTGTCTATCGCCTTGAGCGGGATGAACACGATGCAGCAGGTGAAGGAGAATCTGGAGACCGCCGACGACTCGAAGGTCGGGATCCTGTCTGGCCGAGATCTCAGCACCATCGCCAAGGCTGCCGATAAGTACCGTGAGCTCTGCCCAATCCCGTGCACCCAGTGCCGCTACTGCTTGCCTTGCCCCAACGGCGTCTTCATTCCGGCGAATCTGGACCTGTACAACCTAGCCACCCTGCACGACGAGCTGGCTCAAGCAAGGCGCAGATACCGTGGGCTCGCGCGCCCGGGTGTTGAGATCTCAGCGGGGTCGTGCATCCAGTGCGGCGAGTGCGAGGAGCGCTGTCCGCAAGAGATTCCGATCGGGGAATGGATGCCCAAGGTGCACGCCTTGCTGGGTGACTGATCGCCAAACCGGCCTGGCATCGTTGGGAATAGGACCTGGAGATGAACATACCAGCCCGGAGGATCAGGCCCCTGCCAATCTGGCAGGCAGCGTTCTTCTTCGCTGCTCCAGCCGCCCTGCTATTCATATGTGTCTATCATCTGACTCCCCGCCTGATTGCGATGGGCATTTCTGCGTACCTGAGTCTCAACGTGGCCTTCCTCCTGCCCTTCGCGCTGCTATTCTGCCTGTCGCTGGTGGCGTATGGAGCATCAGGCGACGCCTGGTCCTGGGCAGGTTTCAAGGAGCGGTATCGGCTGGGTCCAATGAGTCGAGAAGACAGGTTGTGGACAGGCGGGTTGCTCATCTTCGGGGCAACGGTCTATCTGTCGCTCCGGGCGGTGCTTCTTAGGCTGGTTGGGAGAGGCATCGTTGTGCCTCCGGACTCCGTGCCTGCCATACTCGATCCGAGGGTCCGGCAATCCGTTGGGGCGTTGATGGGCGGCTGGGTCAGAGGCAATTGGCCGCTGGCCCTAGTCAGCGTTGGTACGCTCTTCTTCAACGTCGCCGGTGAGGAGCTGTGGTGGCGGGGATACATCCTGCCGCGCCAGGAAGCAGCACACGGGCGGCACGCCTGGGTCCCGCACGGCGTGCTCTGGACGCTCTTCCACGCCTTCAAGTACTGGGAGTTCGCTGCACTGCTGCCGGTCTGTCTGGGGTTTGCGTTCGTGGCCCAGCGGCGCAGGAGCACCTGGCCAACCATCCTGGCACACGCTGCTCTCAACGGGGTAGAGTCCATCTACGTTGTACTGCTGGTCGTGGGAGTGGCCGCAGCGTAGAGGAGGGACAGCACGCTTTGGTTGCGAGAGCGTGATAGGGTCCCGGGAAGGGTCCGGGTCAGCTTGCCTTCATGGAGGGGGTATGTCGAGCAGAAGGATAGAGACCGATACATCCAGGACAGCGCAGTGGACGTGCGTGTCTCGAGCCGTGTCATCCCTGGAGTCTCACAGCCACTACCGAAGCGACGATCGCATAGCGCTGCTGCTCGTGCCAGCCTTGCTGAGACCTATGCTGCACGTTCCCTTGGTCAGAAACCTGTTCAGCCGCCGTATCGCGCCCCAGGGGATCTATGAGTACACGATCGCCAGGACGAAGTACATCGACGCCGTCTTCAGCGAAGCTCTGGCAGAGGGGTACGATCAGATCCTGATCTTCGGTGCCGGGTTCGACACAAGAGCGCTGAGGTTCCAAGGTGAGGCAGGCGATACCCGGGTGTTTGAACTGGACGTGCCCGTCACTCAGGAGGCGAAGCTCCGCCAGTACGCCAGGCGGGGACTAGACATCCCGAAAAACCTTCGCTTCATTCCGATCGACTTCGACAAGGAGTCACTCCCAGACAGGCTGGAGGAAGCGGGATTCACCAGCGGGGCGAGAAGCCTGTTTCTGTTGGAGGGACTGCTGATGTATCTGCAGCCCGAATCGGTGCACGAGACGTTCAGGGTTATCGGTCGGTTCGCGGGAGAGGGCAGTGAGGTCGTGTTCGACTACGTCCGTGCGTCGGTTCTCCGGAAGGAAGGGCTGCACTACGGGGAAGCTGCGGTCTCCGAGAGAGTCGCGTCGGCCGGAGAAGGCTGGCATTTCGGTATTGAGGAGGAGGAGCTGGTGCAGTTCCTGACCCAGTTTGGTCTGACGGTGCGTGAGCACCTCGCACCACACGATTTGGCGCGGCTGTATTTCACAGATGCTTCAGGCGAGATCGTCGGGCGGGTGAACGGAACGCACTGTTTGGTGAGGGCAGCGTCGGCTCCCTCCATTGATCTGCGAGCGGAGACTAGATCCTGAGGTAGGCGACGCGGGTGTCAAGGGCCTCTCTCACCAGATGGCTGGAAGCGCGGCCTGTCGAGACAGGGACGGAAGTATGCCACTCTCTGTGCCGGCAGCGCCCTCATCCTGCTCTGATCCGTTGTCAAATGCTGGCGTCACGGTGGAGTAACGAATCCAGTGGCACGTGACAAGGAGCTGAACAAGTTCATATTGGAGAGGATTGTCAAGAGCACCGGCGCTTTGGCCTCGCTCGGCCTCCTCCTTTTCGTGCTCGCCGGCCGCATCGATATCCCAGGATTCTGGATGTACTTGACCGTGGCAATCGTGTACCAGGCCATTAGCTTGATCATCATTGTACCCCGCTAT
>JASFVG010000103.1:0-12056 GCA_050049955.1 Anaerolineae bacterium
CCTCGACTGAACAGTTCCTCGTAGAAACCGACGCATATGAAGACCAGCAGAGGTGAGAGAATCGCGACCGGGAAGGCGGTGCCCGGCACTTTGGTGACGAATGTGCCCGTCACTTTCACCCATCCCGCAGCCGATTCTACCACGAAGATGGCGAGCATCAGTAGGGCACCCAGCAGGAGCCCGAAGCCGAAGTCGATCCACCAGTCCCGGTCCAAGTGGAGGCCGAAGTCGGCGAATCGGCGGTGGTCAAGAAAGCGCCCCGCCAACCAGACACTGACGGTGATCGAGACCAACAGCGCGAGCGACGACAGCGTCAGCAGCAGCGGGGACTGCAGCAGATAGTCCTGAACGGCCTGGGGGTCGAGGGCTCCGGGAGGTGCATCTGGAAGGCCAGTCAGATCGGGGAGGACATCCCCCCCCACGATCAACAGTCCGACAGCCACGAACCCGACAGCCGCCTGCAAGGGCACTGTGACCAGGATGAGCAGGATGATCTGAAGGAGTAGCCGCCACAACGCGCGCAGGCGGCGCTGGTCGCGGTTCCAGAAGATCGTCTTGATGGGTTTCACAGTCTGTTCCTTCGAGCTACGGTGTGGCTCGTGTGCAGCGCATCAAGCCTACCGACTCGGGAGAGGGGGCGGTGTCTCCAACTGCACCACTTGCGTGGGATAGGGTAGGTTGACCCCCGCCTCCTCAGCAGCCCGGTTGATCGCCTCTACGACGTCGGAGTGCACGTCGAATAGCCTGTGGGTCTCCTGGTTCACCCAGAACCTGGCCGCGAGGGTTAGCGCCGAATCCCCCAGTTCCTCGCTATGGATCTGCGGTGCTGGTTCCTCCACGACGCCCTCTGTGCTACGAATAGCGTTCACGAATAGGTCCCTGGCTTTGCCAACGTCTTCGCCGTAACCAAGGCCGATCATCACGGTCCGACGTCGGAGGGGAAGCTCACTGTAGTTGACGATGGGGTTCGTGAAAACGTCAAGGTTGGGGATGATCTCCATCACGCCATCCCAGGTCTTGATAACTGTGTCCCGGGTCCTGATGTCCAGCACGGTGCCTGCATGTCCCGCTACTTCTACGGCGTCGCCCACACTGAACGGCTGCCTTACCAGGAGTAGGAGCCCCGCGATGAAGTTGCGCGCGATGTCCTGAAGGGCGAAACCGATGGTGAATCCTAGAACGCCCAGGCCCGTGAGTAGACTGCTCACGTCGATGCCGGGGATCTGGTTCAGGGCCGTCAGGGTCCCCAGGGTGAGTACGGTCCACCGGGCTATCCGTGCGATGAGTTCCTGCGACTCGGGGTCCTCGATCCTGTGCCCTACACTCCGCTTAACCCAACGCTTCACGACGCTCGAGAGAGACAGGGTGGCCACGAGGGCTGCCAATGCGACGACGTAGCTCGGCAGGTTCTGGAGTAGCTGCTGACCAATACCTATCAAGGGGGATGGCATAGGCCGCTCCTTTGCTTGCCGTCCCGGTCAGGGGCCGGCCTAGTCGGTGATGGCCTTCTCGAGAATCCGTGATCTGCGGTTCGAGATGTCACGTCCCAGCCGCAGCCCACGATGATCCAAGTGTCACCAGCCGGCGGACTGCTTGTTGGATCCGCTCGGTGGGTGTGGTGGCCGACACCCTCACGAAACCCTCACCGGCCGGGCCGAAGAACGAACCGGGGGCCACGGCCACACCGATCGTGTCCAAGAGCATCCGCGCGAAACTCTCTGACGTCCAGGGTGATCGATTAGGGTCCCCGGCCGTCCCAGGGATCGGCACCCAGAGGTAGAGGGTGGCCTCTGGAAGGGGTGCCGCCATACCTATTCCCTGAAGCCCGTCGACCAGGTGTTCCAGCCTTTCCAGATAGATCTGGTTGCGCTCGGCTATCCAGGCGGGATCGGTGGACAGGGCCTCGATAGCGGCCTCCTGAAGCGGTAGAAACAACCCAGAATCGACGTTTGACTTCACCTGACCGAGGGCCGCTACCGCCTGAGCGTTGCCGACCGCCATTCCCACCCGCCAGCCGGCCATATTTGCCAGCTTCGAGAGCGAGTTGAACTCGATTGCCACCTCGGATGCGCCCGGTACCTGCAGTACACTAGGGGCCCCACCGCCACGGCCGCCAGCAGGGCTGCCGTAGGTGACGTCGACATACGGCGCGTCGTGGCAGAGCAGCAGATTGTGGCGCCGGGCGAAGTCAACGGCGTGGGTGAAGAACCCGAGATCAGCAGTGGCCCCTGTCGGGTTGTTGGGGTAGTTGAGCCAAAGCACGTTTGCTCGATCGGCAACCCCTGCTGGGATGGCCTCCAGATCCGGAAGGAATCCACGCTCCGGAAGGAGGGGGAAGGTTCGGAACTCCGCGCCGGCCAGGATTGCACCGCGGGCGTAGGGCGCGTAGCCGGGATCGGGCACCAGCGCCAAATCACCGGGGTCGAGGTAGGCCAGCGACAGATTGATCAGGCCTTCCTTGGACCCGATCAAGGGCAGAACCTGAGTGTCAGCGTCGAGGCTCACCTGGAAGCGGCGAGCATAGTAGTCGGCGATGGCCTGGCGTAAGGCGGGTATGCCGCGGTAGCCTGGATAGCCATGATGGTCCGGCCGGCTCGCGGATCTGCACAGGGCCTGGATCACCGAGTCCGGCGGAGGCATGTCCGGGTCTCCGACGTCCAAGCGGATCACATCCAGGCCACGCTGGCGCGCCCTGATCACGAGCTCCTCCCAGCGGGCGAAGGGGTAGGGGGGCAACTTCGCCAGCCGCTCAGCCGTTGCCATCATGGGTCCTGGCGATGCTCCTCGACGTGGTCTAGGAGTGCGGTAAGCCCGAGCAGGTAGCTGCGCCAGCCAAAGCCGCTGATCTGGCCCAGGCAGATGGGCGCTGTCAGTGACTTACGGCGGAACGATTCCCGGGCGTGGATGTTCGAGAGGTGGACCTCGACGACCGGCATCTGCAGCAGGGATAGCGCGTCTCGCAGAGCTGCGCTCGTGTGCGTATAGCCCGCCGGGTTAATGAGCACACCGTCGGCCCAGTCCAGGGCATCGTGGAGCGCGTCGATGAGCTCCCCCTCGTGGTTTGACTGCACGATACGCAGTTCGGCGTCGCGGCCTTCGGCAGCATCTCGCAGCGCGGCGTTGATCTCACTCAGGGTCACCTCGCCATAGGTCTCGGGCTCGCGGTACCCGAGCAGGTTGAGGTTGGGACCATGGAGCACCAGGATGCGGGCTAGGCTTGTGTTCATCGCTTTCATCTCCGGGGGTATTCTCTATGCAGCACGTGTACGACATTCTCGACACGACCCGCCGTGGGCGGCGGAAGGCCTCGTTAGGGACTTGCGCGGTCTCCGCGGGTCTTCGATAGGCGCACATCGCTCCCAGCTACTTCGCTCCCATCTCCCGCAAAACGTCTAGAACCGCTTGTTGTGGCACGTCGGTGACGACGCTGACCTCCCCGATGGCATCCGGGAGTATCCAGCGCAGCGTGCCCTCACGCCGTTTCTTGTCGTGGGCCATGGCGCGCCAGATGTCGCCAGCGTCAAAGGATGGGCAGCGCACTGGCAGCCCATACTGCGCGAGGATATCCACAATGAGGTCCGCCATGTCCGGCTCGGCGCGACCAAGAGCGACGGCGATCCGCGCGGCGGCGACCATGCCGATGGCGACAGCCTCGCCGTGGCGCAGCGCGAACTGGCTGAGCTTCTCCAGCGCGTGGCCGACCGTGTGGCCCAAGTTCAGCACGGCGCGGCGCCCCCGTTCGTAGGCGTCTTCTTCGACGACTTCGATCTTGACGCGAAGGGCGCGCGCGATCTGGAGCACGCCAACCTCGAGGTGGGTCGCGCCGTCCCTTGCCTCCAGGTCGTCAATCAGATCGGGCGCGCCGATGACCCCGTGTTTGATCACCTCCGCCATGCCGGAGCGGAACTCCGCCTCTTCCAGCGTGGCTAGCACGCGCGGGTCGATGACGACGACGGCCGGTTGCTTGAAGGCGCCTACGAGGTTCTTGCCCTGGGGGAGGTCGACGCCCGTCTTGCCACCGACACTCGAATCGACCATCGATAGGAGCGTGGTCGGCACCTGGGCAAAGCCGACGCCACGCATGTAGGTCGACGCAGCGAAGCCAGCGATATCCCCGGTGACGCCGCCGCCCAAGGCGAGCGCGGTCCCACTGCGTTCAAGCCCTCCCGCCAGGAATTGATCGTAGAGCGACGAAATGGTCGCCAGCGACTTGTGTCCCTCACCATCCGGAATCGTGCAGGTGAAGGGCTGGAGTCCGCAGACTCGGAGGGCTTCTTCAACCGCGGTGGCGTAGAGCGGCGCGACGACGTCATTGGAGACGAGGGCGATGCGCGTGCCGGCGGCCACGCCGGCGGCGCGCAGGGCCCCGCCCACGTGATCGAGCATCCCTTCGCCTACGTAGACGTCGTAGGCCCCACCGGGGTGGTGGACCGGAAGGAGCGTAGCCCGCGGAAGCACCAGCACCCGCTCGACCACTTCATCAATTGTGAGCTGCGAGGTGTCGATGTGCCACCGGATGGCAGCATAGGCCTCACGCCGCTCCCCCTGCAGGCGTTCGATCTCGAGGCGGGGATCTGCCACGCCGAGCAACGGACGGTCGTCATTCCCGCCCACCCGGTGGAGGATGCGCTCCGGACTGGCGTCAAGGCAGATGACGCAGCCAGACGCCATCAGCAGCGCTCGACTATCCGGGTTGACCAGCGCCCCGCCGCCGGTAGCGACCACCACGTCATCCCGGTCGCTCAGTTCCCGGCACAGCGCGGCCTCCATCCGACGGAAGGCGGGTTCGCCATCCTCCGCGAAGATCGCCGCAACCGGTTTTCCGGCGCGCGTCGCGATCACCGAGTCCATGTCTACGAAGGGACGATCGAGGCGGCGGGCGACCTCCCGACCCACTGCGGTCTTTCCCGTACCCATGAAGCCAGTGATGACGAGATTGGGCATTTCGTGCCGTATTCCCTACCGACCCAGACCGGTTCCGGCGACCTTGGTCTAGGCGCGTGCGGCGTGCTTCTTCATCTCCTCCAGGCTGTCGCCGCCCAGTTTCTCCAGGAGCGCGTCGGCCAGGACCCAGGCGACCATTGCCTCGCCCACGACGGAGGCGGCGGGCACGGCGCAGACGTCCGAACGCTGGTAGGTCGTCTCTGCCGGCTCAGCCGTCGCCAGGTCGACCGAGTGGAGTGGCGCTACGGTGGTTGGGATGGGTTTCATCGCCGCTCGCAGCACCACCGGCATACCATTGGTGATCCCGCCCTCAAAGCCGCCCGCCCGGTTGGTACACCGCTCGATCGAGCCGTCGCCGGCGGGGTAGATCTGGTCGTGGATCCGGGAACCTAGGCGGCGCGCGTTCTCAAACGCGGGGCCAATCTCCACTCCCTTGATCGCTGGAATGGACATCACGGCCCAGGCGAGTCTGGCGTCGAGACGACGATCCCAGTGAACGTGGGTCCCCAGGCCGACGGGGAGGCCAGTGGCCGTCACGACGAAGACGCCGCCCAGGGAGTCGCCAGCCTGGCGGGCCTCGTCGATGCGATCACGCATGGCCGTCGACGCGGCTTCGTCGGGGCAGTGGACGTCGCTGGACTCGGCCAGGGCCCAGAGCCCTGCCTCCTCAAGGTCGGGCACAGTGGCGACCACTCCGCCGATCTCAACCACGTAGCTGCCCACATGGATGTCGAACGCGGCCAGAAGCTGCCTGGTCAGCGCCCCGACGGCCACGCGGGCCGCGGTCTCCCGGGCGCTGGCCCGCTCCAACACCGGCCGCGCATCATCAAGGCCGTACTTGACCATCCCGGCGTAGTCGGCGTGCCCAGGCCGGGGAACGGTGATCCTCGGCAGGTCGCCTGCAGCCCAGCGCTCGCGCCAGTTGGCCCAGTCCCGGTTCTCGATGCGGAGTGAGACCGGCGCCCCGTTTGTCACGCCCGACAGCAGGCCGCCCAGGATCTCGACGCGATCCCGCTCGATGGCCATACGCTCGCCGCGCCCGTAGCCAGCCTGGCGGCGGCGGAGTTCATGGTCGATCGCGTCGATGTCTACCTTCAGACCGGTCGGTAGGCCTTCAATGATCGCCGTCAGGCACGGGCCGTGCGATTCGCCGGCGGTAAGGAATCTCAGCATCGCGGTCTCCTCTCACCACTGCTCGGGGGGATTATAGTGGTTACCCATCAATGCGCCAAGCGGGGGTGCATAGCACTTGGCGTGGGTCTACTCCAAGGGGGGTCTTCGAACCCGTCTGGCGGGGATACGGGTGAGGAATCTGTGCTTCAGGCGCGCGTCACAGGTCCGTAGCCGGAGCAGGCCAGTCTGCAATGAGCAATAGCCCTCGGTGACCTTGAAGTTAGCGCCCGTCCACCGCGCCCGAGCGTACAACCAGCGGCAGATAGATCTCCTGATCTAGGACACACAGCGCCGCCACCTCGTGGGTGGAGTTCCCGAGGACATCCCGCGCTCGAATCAACGCGAAACTCAGCTCGAGTTCACAGGGTTCCGAGGGAAGATTGTACGACCAGCTTCCTGGACCCAGCACGGCCGGCTCATAGCTCACCCCGCCGTCGAGGCTGACCTCCACCGATGCCACGCCCGATCCATCCGTGGCCGTCCCTCCTAGCACTCCATCGTCAAGACCATACGTAAGGGCGGGGCCCACGGCGTCGACCGTGATACTGACCGGTGTGCTCGTGGCGCTCACATTGCCAGCTTCGTCAAGTGCCCGGGCGACGACCTCGATCACCTCGCCGTCCTGATTCGAGAACTGCACGGGGAAGAGCCAATCCGCGGCTGACGGACTGTCATCCTGAGTCAGGGAGGGAGACGCCGCGGACAGATAGGCCGGGTAGAAGTGTCCACCATCGATACTGACCTCAACCCCCTGCGGCGGTCGGGTGGTCGGGAAAGCGTCGGTGGCACTGCCCCTCAGGAAGCCGAAAGTGCCCGTCAGGTAGTCCGTGGGCGAGACAGCGGCCGTGGGAGCGATGTCGTCGGCAACGATCGTCTTGACCTCAGGGTCCGAATGGCGCCCACACGTACTCGTCACTCGAACCTGCCAAGACTGGGAGGATCCGGCCCCTCCGACCTCAGCCTCGATGGCCACCTGGTCTCCCAGAGGGCCAATGTCCACCCATCCGGAGCCCGTGTTCGCCTCCACCATCTGCCCGCAGCGATGGAACAGCGCTTCCGTCTCTGGGGCAAAGGGCATCATTGCGTCGCCCGGCTGGGCGTACGCCAATGCCTCGGGCCGAAGGAAATGGACCTCCCCAACACCATGATCCAGGAAGTACTTCCCGAGGGCTAACAGCGTCTCCGAGTCCGTCTCACTGTCCGCCAATTGGTCCCTGACGGTCATCGGAGGCAGACCGCTGCCTGCCAACTCGGCTGTGATAGTGATCGGATAGACCCCGGTGATGGCCTCCCCGAGCGTCAGTGCGCTGATAGTGATCGTCTGGGTTGATCCTCCGGCCACGTCGGCCGCCAGAACCCAGTGGCTCGCGCCAGCGGGACAGCTGATGCAGGAGGTGCCGCTGACCGCCGTCAAGCCCATAAGCGAGCTGGTGTCGACGGTCAGCGGCACGTGCTCGTAGGCCCCTACGTCCGGATTCCGGACGGTCACGGTGAAGGCCGTGGTCTGCCCGCCGATAAGCACGTTGTCCCATGGCTGGTTGATGGTCACGTCGGGTACGATGACCTGGCTCTGTCCCTCGGCCGGCCTCACGCCGCTAGCGAGCCCCGGCCAGTAGAAGCTGTCTTGGAAGATGATCGGCCCCGAGATGACCTCGCTGCTGGTCGGTCGCGCCCCCGCGGGCAGGACGGCCCACACCCCGCTGTCGTCCTCAGCGAAAGCTAAGAGCCGTACCCTCTCGTAGGCGGCGATCTCATCGCGCATCAGTACCATCTCTGTGTCTACGTCTCTGACGACGGAGCTCTCCGGTGAGGACAAGGAGGTCCATTCGCTGCCGCCAGCGCTGTGCAACTCGTACTCCTCCGAAGATGATCCCCCTACTGTGAGCGCAAAGTCCGCGGCAAAGGGCAGGGTGAGGGAGTAAGTGCCGCTCACGGGAGGCATGGCCGTGCCAAGCCCACCCACCCGCGTGTCGAGGTAGACGGACAGGCGACTCGCCGGGCCCCATCCAGCGTCAGGGTAGCCCAGATACAGCCAATCGAGGTCCCAGGTGCCCCACAGCGCCGCAGGCTTGAACTGAGCGTAGGGATCGTAGTTCAGCAAGGTAGAGCTGGGCCACTCCCCGGCGTCCAGATCGAGATAGCCGTCGGGGAGGATGATCGAGGGCGTCCGGGTCCGATTGACCGGGAAGGGGCCGGCGTGGGCCGTGTACTCGTTGCCGACGCCGTCCTGCACCCGGACGTGACCGTAGTAGACGCCTGGTTCGCTTAGTTCGAGCATCATTGAGTCAGAGAGGGCCGGTGTCGTCGGCGTTGAGTCCCCGACTGTATCGATAGACGCCCATATGCCGGCGATCTCGTTGGCATCCGATGCGCCGGTCCACGAGATGACCAGCGTAGGCGTGATATCCGTCTGCCACACCGCTGCGGGCAGATTGGCGGAGGTCTCAGGCCAGCCCCCCACCAGCGTGTCGAGCGTCAACTTTCGGCTCGACTGAAGCGTGTTCCCGAAGGCATCCCGGGCGACCGCCCGGAGGGTGAGTGTTCGCTCGTCGCTTCGGGGGATAGCCGATTGCACTGACCATTCACCCGAGTCGGGCGGGACTCGGTGCCACTGGTACCCGTCGAACACCTGCAAGTACTGCACCATGTGCGTGGTGCTCAACAGACCGGTGAGCGAGAGCTCGGTCTGATCACTGAGTCCGGGCAGGTCCATCGTCAGACTTCCTGTGGGGCTAGACTCAGCTGCCCCGTGTGCCTCCGTCTGGAGTACGGACACTACGATGTCGTCATCATCGCGAGGCTCGATCTTGAAGGCACCGTAGCTGTAGTAGACGGGTCCCTGCAAGTAGTCCAGTAGCCTGCCCATGGTGGGGACGAAGGTGTACGTCCCCAGGTCGTCGATCCACACATCCCCGCTTCCGTCGTCCACGGTCCACTCGCCGTACTGGATCTGCTCCTGAGTGACCGTCACATCCACCACCCGCACGAACACCCCCTCCCACTTCTCCTGGGAGACGTCGCCTGTGGGCAGGACCTCCACGTCGGGAAGTGGGTTCCCGCTCGATTCGACGTCGTAGGCCGTCAGATCCCTGAGTTCGGTGAGGCCGTTGTACTCAGCGACCGAACCGGTCACCCTCAGCCGGTCACCCATCGAGGGAGTGTAGGCATCATAGACCCACAGCCCACTCCAGGCCCCAGCCGCCGGATCCTCAATGAAGTAACCATCCTGGAAGCGGGCGGTGACAACGCCCTCCGTGGTCACAATGTGCCCGACCAGGGGGGAGTCACCGCTGACGAGGTACGTTTCCTGGATGTCGTAGATGGGCGTGTAGTCCAGTGGCGCCACCAAGATATCACCATCATCGCGGGGCTCGATCAGGAACCAATCGAGGATCTGGCTGACAGGTCCCTGGACGAAGTCAAGCAGTTCCCCGAGGGTCGGAACGTACGTGTAGGCTCCCAGATCGTCCACCCAAACGCCGCCGGAACCGTCATTCACGATCCAATCGCCGTAGATGTCCTGCTCCTCCTCCACCGTCACGTCCTCCACCCGCACCAGCACGCCTTCCCACTGCTCCTGCGAGACGTCGCCCGTGGGTAAGACCTCTGGATCGGGCAGGGGATTCCCGCTCGACTCTACCTGGTAGTCCGTCAGGGAGAGGAGTTCGGTCTCGTTCTGGTACTCATAGACGGTTCCCGTCAGCCGCAGCCGGTCGCCCAATGCCGGGGTGTGCGTGTCGAACACCCACAGGCCGCTCCAGGCCCCCCCCGCCGGGTCCTGGATGGAGTAGCCGCCCGGGAAGAGGGAGGTGACGATGCCCTCGGTGGTGACCTCATCGCCGGCCAACGGAGAGTCGCCGCTGGGGTGTGTTGTCTCCTGGATCTCGTAGATCGGTGTGTAGCCCTCGGTGTTGACGCGCACGACGCCCAGGTACCAACCCTCCGGCTGCAGCTGATTCCCGGCCTGATCCCGGGCTCGGGCGTAGACCCGGTATTCGCCGTCGCCCGATGTGGGCACCGCGCCCGACCAGGTTGCGATCGGGTCCGCCGGCTGGTCGAGCGACGCACTGCTCCACGAGGTTGGGACCGTCGCTGTGACGGGCGTTGTGGCATCACCCACGGGCCCACACGCGCCGATCTCGATGACGTCGAGCCCAGCCACAATGCCCGGATCGTAGGCTCCCAAGAAGATGTGAGCTTCCCCGTCGCTGGCGGTACCAACAAGGACATCCGGAACAAGGTCGCCGCTGATATCTCCCACGGAAAGGCTTGCACCGCACGCCTGGTCGTCGTACTTTGAGGATATGATAGTCGCCGCTGACTCGACTGCCATACCCCGAGTCAGGATCGTCCGGCTGGTGAGGACCACGGCGGCGCGACTCGGTCCCTCCCCCGGCCCCGGTTGCCCGAAGGCGAAATCGTCCAGCCCGTCAGCGTCAACATCTCCGAGAGCTGCCAGGCTGAGCCCCAGACGGGAGCTGGGCCATACCTCCTCTAGGAAGTAGGCATCCGCCAGGACGTCGAGCTGTGGGATGAAGAGGCCGCTGGGCCATCCCTGCTCCGGGCGGCGGCCGTAGACGACGTACACCTTCGGCGTTGGGGCATACGGATCGCCAATGAGCATGTCTTCCAGACCATCGCCGTTCACGTCCCCGGCCGGCGACACCGTCTGCTGCTCGCCCGCAGCACCCAGGATCGCAGCGGCCATGTCCAGCGCATTGGAGGGGCCGACCGGCCACTCGTCCTCGGGACGGCCGAGGATCAGCGTCGCAGGGCCATCCTGCGCGGCGATGAGGAAATCGGATAGGCCGTCGCCGTCGGTGTCGCCCACGCCGGCCAGGTTAGGCGTGGCGAGCCCCGCATCCGGCAGACCATACACCGTCGCGCTTGGAGGGGAGCCCCCCAGCTGCCTGCCCAGGTAGAGCCAGGCAATCCCGTTGTACGGGCCCGAGTTGGGGGCACCCACCAGGAAGTCGTCCAACCCGTCCCCGTTCGTGTCACCCGCTCCGCTGACGGCCGCCCCAAAACTGTACGTGATGCCTTCCCCACCGGGGGCAGGCGCGTAGAGTAGCCAATCCGCCTCGGAGAGGGCCAAGGATGCTGGCCAAGTCCCACGCCTCCCCACGATCAGATACGCCATACCCGAACCGTACTGCGTCAGTGGATCGCCGACTAGCAGGTCGTCCACGCCGTCCCCGTTGACGTCGCCCACACCGGCGGCGCGCGGGGGCAGAATCCAGCCGGCAGTTGGCACGTCGCCCGTGAGTAGCACGTCAGCGTCGGCAAGGGGCAGGGTGCCCGGTAGCCCGCCAGGCCTCCCGAAGAACAGGCCGGCCTCAAGGGGAAGCGCATAGTCGGTGCTCCCCGGCGCCAGGAAGACGATGTCGTCGATGTCGTCGCCGTTCACGTCGCCGATTGTGACGGCTTCGCTTGTATCGACGTCGACCCCCGCAAACCGGGTATCGGCGTCGTCCAGCGTGAGCGTGGCACTGAATGGTTCGGATGGCTGGCGGTCGTAGACCAGGGCGGTATCGTCGGCCAGCCCGGAGAGAGCCAACTCGGCCTCATCCGTCGACTGAGGCAATCGGGCATGCACGACCGGCGGCGTGTCGTCGACGACCACGCGCAGGGTGTCTGACACCGTGCTGGCGTTGCCCGCCGAATCCCCGCCGAGCGCCGTCAACACGTGGGCCCCGGACTCGACGCGCATCGACCGGCCTAGTCCGCTCAAAGGCGGAACCCACCTGGCGGCGAAACTGCCGGCCGATTGACCCTGTTCCGATACGGTCACGGCGTCCACGACCTCGCCGTCTGCCAACACTAGAACGTCATCGGCGCCCGAGACGAACGAGGTTCCAGTTGTGTCGCTGATCCATCCTGTGACGGTGATGATCCGCGGACCGTCCGCGGAGATGGTCGTCGAGAGGTAGGCCGTGCTT
>JASFVG010000104.1:0-11851 GCA_050049955.1 Anaerolineae bacterium
TTGGGCGTTCTCTCAACGGCTAGCTACGGGCTCGTGCGCGGCTTCTGGCCCTTCCTGAGCGGGCGTCTGGCCTGGGGCATGGCCTGGACGTGCATCAACGTTGGCGGGAGGGCGATGCTGGTGGACGTCAGCACCCGATCCAACCGGGGCCGCTTGACAGGAATCTTCAACACCTGGCTTCAGGCTGGGTTCGTTCTTTCGCCCCTTGTGGGAGGCTTCCTGGTCGATGCCATCAGCTTTCGCCCGGCGATGCTGGCCTGTTCCGGCCTGACCGCCGTCGGCCTAGCTGTCGCAGTCCTGGCAGTGCCGGAGACCGCAGTGCTATCCCGAGAGGAGGCTCAGGCCGAATCGCCTCTGGTGCCAAGGCTGGCCCTTCAACCACATCTTGAAGGGTTATCCTGGAAGCGGATCCGGGGCCTGTTCCGCAGGAACCGCGTCCTCGTGACCGTTTCTCTCCTGCTCCTCATTGTACTCTTCGCGGGTAATGGCGTGGCGCTTTCGACGGTCAGCTTGTTGCTCCAGCGGCGCCTAGGCTCAAACGTGGTCCTGGGCCGTGTCGTTCTGGGTGTGGCTTCGGCCGGCGGGATTCTGCTGGCGCTTCGCTCCCTGCTGGCAGGCGCCGTCGGCCCGCTGGTCGGACATCTGTCTGACGCCCCGGTGGGTCGCTGGCCGGTTATCGTCGGCAGCCTGGTGATCGGCTTCGCCGGCTTCGGGCTTCTCTCCTTCGCTGCGTGCCCTGCGACCATCCTCTTGGGAGTGGCTCTTGGCGCAGTGAGTGGGGGCGCAGCGCTGGCGGCGCTCGGCGCTCAGATGGGAGACCTGACGCCACCAGGCAGAGAAGGCGTCGTGATGGGTGCCTACGCAACAGTGGGCGATATCGGCAGCATGGCCGGACCGTTCATCGCTTTCGCGATGGTATCTCAAGTGGGCTTGCGGTGGGTCTACCTGCTCTGCGCGCTTTGCTTCTTAGCCGGGCTCTTATTGATCTGGCGCTTGGGTCCAAGTCTCAGGACGTCCTTGGGTGCAGCGTCCTAGAGCTACGACAGGCTAGCGACAGGGTGAACAGCAACGAAGCCAGAGACCTTTCCCGGCGCATTACCGCTCATCTCCGGGCTGGGAAGACGGAGGAGGCGCATGCCCTGTTGGCGCCTGTGCTGGTCGAGCGGACGCCGTTCCGCCTGCTGGGATTGATTGGGGAGGCCGTGGGTGCCGGGCCACTGGCACCTATCAATGCCTTCCTTGGTCGAATCGCATCCGACGGGACGGAGGGCGGCTGGGTGGTCATAGGCAAGGCCCTGGGCCAACAACTCGACAGTGACCTGGCGGGCGCCTTCGACCGCTGTCGCGCCTACATCATGGCTGGCGACGTCTGGTACTGCGCCGACATCCTGGCCGAGCGCGTGCCCGGACCGGCGCTGGTGGCTGACTTCGGGCAGGCTTCAGGTTTGCTCACACCCTGGCGCGAGGACGACAACGCCTGGGTGCGCCGAGCCGTTGGGGTGGCCGTCCACTTCTGGGCCAAACGCTCGCAGGGCGTCCCGGAGCTGCGGCACCAGACACAGGCGCTGCTCGACCTAATGACGCCCATGTTTGAGGAGTGGGAGATGGACGCCGTCAAGGGTGTGGGCTGGGGCCTCAAGACGCTGGGCAGGCACTACCCCGATCTCGTGGCCGATTGGCTGGCCAGCGAAATCGTCCCCAACCGGCGGCACCACCGCGCCCTCATGCTCCGCAAGGCCCTCACCTACCTATCGCCCCAGCAGCGAGCCCGTGCCCTAGGCGACCCGGCGTGATTCAAGGGCAACGCGCAAGTGGGGAGGCGTGGATCGCGAAACGAAAGACGTGAGTACGCGGCCCCCACGCCTCACGCTCTAGGCCTTGCGCTCTACTCTCTGTGTGCTTCGTGTCCTTTGTGGTCACCGCATGATGAGACTCCAATTCCAGGAATACCGCCCCCGTCGCATCGTCAACGTCCACAAGCACGTGGACGGCCCCTGGTTCTGGGGCAAGTACACGGCCCATCCGTACGTTGGCTGTCGCAGTGGCTGTGAGTTCTGCTACTCGCGCGGCAGCCGCTACCTGGGAAAGCGCCATCCTGACACGTTCGACACGCTGATCCAGGTCAAGATCAACGCCGTCGACCTCTTGCGGCACGAACTCCCCCGCCTGGAGCGGGCAGTCATCGCCGCGGGCGACTGGCAGCGACCAGCCGAGGACCGCTACCGGCTTTCCCGTGGCATGCTGGAGGTGGTGCGAGGCCTGGACTTCCCGCTCTTCATCGTCGAGCGCTCCCCACTGCTCACCCGCGACCTCGACTTGCTCGTGGAGATCAACCGGCGGGCCTGGGTAGGGGTGCTGTTTAGCATCAGCAGCCTCGATCCTGATCTGAAGCGGGCCTTTGAGCCTCGCAGCCCAGGTGTGCGGCGTCGGCTGCAGGCTATGGGACAGCTGGCCGAGGCCGGCATCGTGGTCGGCACCTCGATGATGCCCGTCTTCCCATTCGTCGGCGATGACAACGACCACCTGGAGGACCTCATCCGCGCCACCCGCGACCACGGGGGCTGCTGTGTGCTGGCCGGGGGACTGACGATGGACGGCGTCCAGGCTGAGCGGACCCTGGAGGCAGCTCGCCGCTTGGACCCCGCCCTCCCATCCCGCTGGCGCGAGTTCTACAGCTGGGAGCCGGACGGTGCGCCCAACTACGGCCCGCCCCGGGACTACAATGCCCGGCTGGGCCTGCGCGTTCGCGAGCTGTGTGCCAAGCACGGCCTCCTCGATCGAATGCCGCGCTACATCCCGCCTGGACCGCTGGGCGTCAACAAGCGCATCGCCGAGCGCCTGTTCCTCAAGACGTATGACCTAGAGCTGGAGCAGGCCCCCGACTATCGCATCTGGGCCTACCGCAAGGCCGCCTGGACTGTGGATGAGTGCCCCGAGAGCATCGCCGACATCTATGCTGCCCAGGGCGAGGTCGGCCTACGGGGGCTGCCAAACATCGGCAAGAGCCTTGGGGCTCGCATAGCCGTTTGGCTGGACGAGGGTTGACGTTTCCGGTCTGGTGGAGCCCACTTCCACGTTTGCCATCTCCATCTCCCGGACCCGTCGTCGGGGCTCACTTGACAAATCGAACATTTGTTCGTATCATGGTGGGTGGAGGGTGCGATGGACGCCTTGGAGAAACTGAAGCTGCTGGGGCCTGCCACCTGCTTCGAGCCAGCCGAGGAGGTCATAGGCGCGCGGCCCAGGTCGACTCGTCTGTCCGCGGACTCCCTGGCCCAATCCATTCACAACGCGGTGACGCCCGGTGGTGGGCGCATCGCGCTGCTCAAGACGGTGCTCACCTCTTTCTGCGAGCGGGACTGCAACTACTGCGCCTTTCGCCAGGCCCGCGATTTCCGCCGCGCCACCTTCTCTCCCGATGAGTTAGCCCGGCTATTCATGCAGCTGCACCGCAACGGTATCGCCGAGGGCATCTTCCTCAGCTCTGGGATCGCCGGCGGTGGGCCCAGCACCGAGGATCGGCTTATCGCCACCGCTGAGATACTCCGCAGACGCTACGAGTTCCGGGGCTACATCCATTTGAAGATCATGCCCGGTGCCGAACGGGACCAGATTGAGGAGGCGATGCGGCTGGGAGACCGGGTGTCGGTTAATCTGGAGGCCCCAAACACGCAGCGACTCAGGAGCCTGGCACCCCACAAGGTCTTTGACGAGGAGTTGCTGCTCAGACTCCGCTGGATCGAGGACATTCGGCGCTCGCAGCCTGGACGGTGGCCCAGCTCGACCACCCAGTTCGTTGTGGGCGCCAGCGACGAGACCGACGTCGAGCTCCTGTCCACGACCGAGTTCCTGCATAAGGAGGTCGGCCTCGCGCGCACCTACTATATGGCCTTCTCCCCGGTGCCAGATACGCCCCTGGAGAATCACGCTCCCCCCTCGCCCTGGCGCGAGCACCGGCTGTATCAGGCTTCCTTCCTGCTGCGCGACTACGGCTTCACCGCTGAGGAGCTGCCATTCGATCGGGGCGGCAACCTGCCTCTAACCAGCGACCCCAAGCTAGCCTGGGCCCGTCAGCACCTCGCACAGGCGCCGGTCGAGGTCAACCATGCCCTCCGCCGGAAGCTTCTGCGCGTGCCCGGGATTGGGCCGGTGGGCGCGGACAGGGTGCTGGCGGCCCGCCGTCAGGGCAGACTGCGCAGCTTGAGTGACCTGGGTAAGCTAGGGATTGCCACCCAGAGAGCCGCCCCCTACGTGCTCCTCGACGGTCGCCGCCCGCCGCGCCAGCTTGCTATGTGGCCTGTCTGAGGTCTCCCGGTGCTCGAGGCAACCGTTCGCGGCCCCATCACCCGTCTCCATCTGGCCCGGACTGCCTTTGGTCGTCCGCTCTACACCGTCGAGGCCTATCTGGTCGACGGCCTGCTCGTCGACAGCGGCCCGCCAGCCACGGCGTCGCAGATAGCCGCCTGGTGTCACGGAAGGGACGTCCGCCAGGTCGTCAACACCCATCATCACGAGGATCATGCCGGTGGGGATAGCGCGCTCCAACGAGCACTGGGTGTGCCCGTTGCGGCACCGGTCCGAGCGATGCCCGCACTCAGCGACCCTCCTCCTCTCCAGTTCTACCGCCGGCTCGTCTGGGGGCAACCGGAGGGCGTCGAGGCACAGCCACTTGGAGAGGTTGTGGAGACGCCGCGCTACTGTCTTGAGGTCATCCACACCCCCGGTCACTCACCCGATCACGTCTGTTTCTTCGAGCCGCAGCAAGGCTGGCTCTTCAGTGGTGATCTGTTCATCCACGAGCGGGCGCGCTATCTGCGCGCGGACGAGGATACCCGCGAGATCATAGCTTCCCTGCGGCGCGTGCTGGCCCTGCGGCCCCGCCTGCTGATCTGCTCCCACGCCGGCTTCGTCGAGGATTCCTGCGCGGCCATTGAGCGCAAGATCGCCTACTGGGAACGTCTGACCGACCAGGTGCGGGCGCTGCGGAACGCAGGACTGTCACTGCGGGCGGTGACCGATCGCCTCCTTGGCCCCGAGGGCCTGGCGAGCCACGTCAGCCGGGGCCACTTCGCCAAGATCAACCTGGTCCGTTCGCTGTTGGGGGAGGATGAGCGCAGAGCAAGCGAGTCCAGGCCGGTCGGTGCGTCCCCTCCAGAGCTTACTCCTCCATAAGCGCCAGCTTCTGCTCCAGCAGCGGGATGATCGCCGGATCCAGCAGGTGGCGCCCGATCACAGCTGTCACGTCCACCTGTGACCGTTGGGCCTCGTAGGGCGCGATCAGCTCCTCGATCAGCTGTTCGTTCTCTAGCTCGAAGGCTACGTCAGGCATGGACCAGGCTCTCTGCATGAGACGGAGGATGCGCTCCAACTCCGCTTCCCGGTCGAGGATCAATACCTGGCGGCGGAAGCGCCACTTCAGTCGCTCCAGCACCCGGCGCGCCATCTTTTCCTTGTGACGCTCAAACCGCTCGGCGGGCACGGCGCGTAGCCGCTCCAGCACGGCTACGCCTTTCTCTCCCCCCGCTTGGCCGATTCGCGGCTCGCCCTCGGGCGGGATGACGCAGGGCACGTAGTCCTCCAGAGCGTACAGCTGGTGGCTCTCCAGAGTCTCCTCGATCTCCAGCGCCAGACGCCCAACCTCCTTCCTGTAGGTCTCGATGAGTCGCTTGTGCACAACCTGGGCCGTGAAGAACGCATCTCTTAGCTCGTCAGAGACGTTCTGTCCGGCCATGAGCGTGTCCCGGATTTCCTGCAAGACGACCTCGAACTCGGCTGGGTCAGCCTCGGCCTTCAACGCCTCACGGGCAGCCTGGGCATCCTCGGCTTTCTCAAGGACGAAGCGCATCTGTTCGGGCGTCAGCTCCAGACCATTGATCAGGTTGAGCAGCTGGATCTGGCGGTGCAGATCCACCTCCTCCTCCGGCGGCGCTTGCGCGCTCACGGGCACAGGCTGGCAGCCCAGGGTAGGCAGCAGTAGAAGTCCGATCCATGCGATGGCGAACCATCTTCTCACTGTACACCTCCTGTCGATAGAAAGGCCCGTCGTCATCACGAACGCAGACCGCCTCGAGATCGTGCCTGCCGGTGCGCTCAGAAGCAGGCGTGGCTGACTCGCGCTGCTGACGACGAGGCCAACCGCCGTGGTGCTATGGTGGCACAATGCCGTTATCTGCGGCTCAGCGGGATGTAAGAGGAGTGTAAAGGGGGCTCTCTGGCTGGTCGGGTGGGAGGGCGACCGTCGCGTGGAGCCAGTCAGCGGGCCATCGTCTGGCAGGTGCGTAGGAGCGCGACAAGCGGAGTTGCTGGCGGCCTGTCAGGCCCTGGTGGCCCTGCCTTCACGAGGCCCCTGCTGGAGTCAGGGGGCCCCTACCTCCTCAGCGAGGGGAAGCTGTACGGTGAACTTGCTACCCAGCCCCATCACGCTCTCGACGGTGATGGTCCCGCTGTGGGCCGCGACGATCTCCTTGGCGATCGCCAGTCCCAACCCTGCCCCGCCACGGCGGCGGCGTGCCTTGTCCGCGCGGTAGAAGCGCTCAAAGACGCGAGGGAGCACCTCCGGGGGGATGCCCGCCCCGCTGTCTGTCACGGTCACTTCGGCGACCTGGCCCGCTCCGCGCTTCGCTGTGCCGGTCCCTCCGCTCATCTCGGTCGCGAGACCGGTGACGATGTGCGCTTCCAACGTCACCCGATCGCCGGATACGGTGTGCGCGAGTGCATTGTCAACCAGGTTGGCGAACACCTGCGCCAACTGGTCAGCGTCACCGGCGACCACTACGGGTTCGGGCGCGGCAACCTCAAGAGCAACGCCCGTCTCCTCTGCTTGCGGCGCCAGCTTTTCGGCACACGCTCGCAGCAGGGCACCGAGTTCGAGTGGCTCATGCCGCAGCGTGATCTGTCCGGCATCGAACCGGGCCAGGATCAACAGCTCGTCCACCATGCGGCGCATACGCTCCGCTTCCTCTTGAATGATGCTGGCTGCGCGCGCCAATCCCGCGCCCTCGGCCGCTGTGCCATCCAAGATAGCCTGCGAAAAGCCGTGAATCGAGGTGAGCGGGGTCTTCAGTTCGTGAGACACATTGGTCACCAGGTCTCGCTGGGACTGCTGGGCAGCCTCGACCTGGTCCGCCATGGAGTTGAAGGAACGGGCCAGCGCCTGCACCTCCGATGGACCGGAGATAGGGGGACGGATGCTGCGCTCTCCCTCGGATATGGCCTCTGCCGCAGCGGTCACCCTACTGAGCGGCTTGGCTACTGACCGACCCAGTACCAGGGCCAGAAGCATGGAGAGGACCAGCGCGACCAGACCGGACCAGACCAGTGGGACCAGGAGATGGTCGCGAGCCCAGGACAGGGCAGCGCTGCGAGGCTGGAGCACGGCGAAGACGATCATCGCGTACGGGGCAGCGTCCGGAGTCGGCCGGGCAACGAAGAGCCACGTCTCCCCCGCTTGAAGAGGCGGGGCAGCGGGGTCGGAGAAGGCACCCTGCAAATCGCCCTCGCTGTCGCGCTTGAAGCGGGCTGCGTCCAAGAGGTTTCTGCCGGCCCATGCCCCGCGGCTGTCCGAGACGATGTTGCCGCGCGCATCAAGGAACAGGACGCGCACTTTGCGAGCCTCGTCTAGGCGCCTCAGCACACGCTCTGTCTGCGCTGGATCGATGTCTTTGGCGCGCAGCGCGATGCTTGTGACTTGCGCTAGATCGTTCAGCCGCTGCAGGCTGAGCCGTTGCTGGGTCTGGCGGATGCGAAGCGCTGCCAGGAGCGCCAGTCCAGCCACCAACAGGCAGGCGATAATGATTGCCGCATACGACAGAAAGAGACGGGAGCGAAGGCTGCGGAACACTGTGCCCAGAATCCCCGGCTCGTGACTACGTCACGAGCTTGTACCCCATGCCAACCACGGTCTCAATCGCGACGCTCGTGGAGTGCGCCAGTCGCTTGCGCAGCTGGGCGATGTGAACGTCCACTGTGCGGGTCTGGCCGTAGAAATCGTAGCCCCAAACCAGGTCCAGCAGCTGCTCACGGGTGAGGACGATGCCTTGGTGCTCGGCCAGGGTCGAAAGCAGGTCGAACTCCTTGGGACGCAGCGTCACCGCCCGCCCGGCGACCGTGACCTCGTGCCTAGCCGGGTCTATCGTGACGTCACCCACGCAAATGGGGGCGGTGGCGCGTTCGGCGCGGCCGGCGCGGCGGAGTATCGCTTTGACCCTCGCGACCAGCTCGCGGGGATTGAACGGCTTCGTCACGTAGTCGTCGGCCCCCAGCTCTAGACCCACAATCTTGTCAACATCGTCGTCCCGGGCCGTGAGCATAATGATAGGGAGATCAGGCGTGCGCTTACCTGACCGCACGCGACGGCATACGTCCCAACCGTCCACTTTGGGCAGCATCAGATCCAGCACCATCAGGGCGGGGGATTGCCTGGCGATGATTTGCAGTGCAGTGTCGCCGTCCGCGGCTGATTCGACCCGGAAGCCCTCTTTCTCCAGATACATCCGTGCGAGCTCGACGATATGGGCCTCGTCGTCCACAACCAGAACTGTCTCTCCTGCCATCAGGATGCCTCCCCATGGTGAGACGCCCCGGTCGGCAGGAGCAGGACGAGAGGAAGCCCCAGGAGGGGTGCGGCGGCACTGACCGCGAACGCCGTCCGCAGGTTGAGTAGGTCGCCGATCGCACCGATCACCACCACCACCCCCGAGCGCAGAACGAAACTCAGTGCCATGTAGACCCCGTTTGCCAGCGCCGGGTTCTCGGGCATGCTCTCCTGCACGAGCGCCATGATCACCGGGCCGACGGAAAGCGCGCTCAGGCCGAGAAGCAGGAGAAGAGGTATATGGGGCCAGCCGTCCGTCGCCAGGAAGGCGAACATCAATAGCGGGGTGACTAGCATCGAAGCGAAGAGGACGGCCCTGCGGCCCAGCCCGTCGCTGAGTGAGCCTCCCAACAAGGCCCCCACGACGCCTGCGGCCTCCAGGATCGACAAGGAGGCTCCGGCGAACAGGAGCCCGGCCCCCTCCTCGCTAAGGAATGTGGGCAGGTAGGTGGTCAGCGCAGCAGTGGCGAACAGACGGAGGATGATGATGCCGCTCAACGGCGCCAGCAGCGGCCTCATCCTGTGCAGGGCCTCGCGCCACGGAAGCGCCATGCCCATATCGGAGGGACGGCCTGCCACATCCCTGAGCAAGATGAAGAGCAGAAACGACATGCACAGCCCGGCCACCATAAGCCAGGGCGTGCCCCTGAGCGTCAGAATCTGGAGTGTGCTGACGATGATGATCGGCCCCAGCGTTCGTCCCAGCTCGCCGCCCACCATCCAGATGCCCATGCCGCGGCCCAGGCGCGACCCCGAGAGGCGTCCTGCCATCACCGGGCCGACTGAATGGATGCCGGCCGAGCTAATGCCGGCCGCCAACAGGAGCAGCGCCACCACACCGTAGCTGGGTGCAATGCCCAGCAGGCTCATCATCGTCGCCGTCACCCCGGGGGCCAGGATGACCAAGTACCGCAGGCTGACCCGGTCCGCCAGGTTGCCGATGAAGGGTTGCAGCAGAGAGGGTGCCTGCAGGAAGACGGTCAGCAGCCCAGCCTCGGTCTTGGAGAGCGCGAAGGTGCCGATGAAGACAGGTAGCAGCGAGGGCAAGAAGGCCGAGTACGTGTCGTGCACGCCGTGGGCCACGCTGACTGTCGCAACGCGTGCAGCCTGGAAGCTATCGGGTTCGGAGGTCGCTGATTGGAGCTTGCTGGGCCTGGGCGGGTGCATATCTGGCAAGGTGTCCTCGGAACGGCACGCGAATAGCAGGTCGTCAACTGGCTAGGTGTTGATGTGCTTCATCAGCAGAAGCATCAGTTTGAGGATATTGACAAGGCGCACCCCCTTGCGGATTCTCCTATCATCGGGATCCATCTTGGCGATTGTCTGCAGGTTCTCTATCTTCACAGCGATGTTCGAGAACAGCCGCTCAGTGGTCCATCCGACGTACCGTTGGTACTGAGGGTGCTTGCCTGCGACGTTGTCAGTCAGGTTGCCTCTCTTCAACGAACTGAAGTTGAAGCCTGACTCGAGAGCGGCCTTCATGTGGGCCATCCGCAGGCTGGCGATGACGTCGTCAACCGGCAGGTCGTACCTGAGATAGGAGAAGATGAGCTCAATGTTGCTCAGCAACTCAAGCTGCAGTTTGCGTTTCCATCCCCTGCTGCCGCGCACCCACGCGTCTGCTGTCTCCAGGACCGAGTCAACAACTGACATCAGATGGCTGAGCGTTCCCAAGCTGAACATGCGAAAGTTGCCCTCCGATCCGTCCAGTTCGCATTTGGTTGTGGCAATCTATGACGGTTGGGAGTAGTATACCAGCAGCTCATCCCCTGCGGTAGTGGAGCACGGAGGCCGCAGCCTATCCGTTGGTCGGTTCGACTGCCCGGTCTTCCCACCAATGGCAAACCCGCCACCCTAGACTGGTCTCGTAGAAGGCATCCCGTGCCTCGGAAGGCCTGTCAACAGCGCGATTGGCCCCAACAGAAGCAGCCACATCGTCGCCCCAATGCCGAATCGGTCCGCCACCATACCTAGCACGAGCGGGGTCAATCCGCCGACAAATCCGAACGCGTTCCTGACGGTCATCACGGTGCCGCTCTGCCCGGGCATCTCCGAGTACAGCTGGGCCTGGAGGATCGAGTACCAGCCAGCGCTGAAGAGCCCCAGCAGCCCAAGCAGTGCCACTTTGAGGACCAGGTCAGACAACAGCAAGAAGGCGGGGAACGTAAGCAGTTCCACCACGGCGCTGAGCCGCAAGTAGGTCAGGCCACGCACGCGCTCCAGGAGAGGAATGAGCACCAAGTCGCCCAGCAGGCCAAACCCTGTCCAGACCGCCACTGCGACGCTGGCCTGGGAAGGGGCAGCACCCCCTATGTCGACCATGTAGAGCGCCAGGAAGCCCAGAAGCGTGTCCATCATGAGATCGGCGAAGCAGAGCAACGCCAGCCAGCGCAGCACCTCACGCCTCCGCAGTGCCTCCAGGGCGTGCAACAGGCCGGCTCCCAAGTTTCCTCTTCCGAGCTTCCATCGGTCTCGCGCAGGTCGATGCTGCCAAGCGACCACGAGCAGAACCAGCGAGAGACCAGCGGATAGGAGGAACAACATGCGCCAGCTCGAACCAACCAGTGCGACCGCTGCCAGAGCCAATGGGCCGATCACAACGCCTAGTGAACCGGCAAGGGCCCAACGCGCCATGTTCTGCTCGTGGCGGTCGGGGTCAGTGTCCATCAGCGTCGCCTGCGAGAGCGTGACAAACGCGCCAGAAGCGGGATAGAGCAGGGTGAATGCGATGAGTAACGCGGGGAAACCCTGGCTGGAGGCCGTGAGCAGGAGTGCCAGCGCGAACACGGCACCGCCGCCCAGGATGAGTACGCCGCGTCGCCAGATGTCACCCAGGACCCCGATCACAGGTTCGATAAGGGCGCTGGCCACTGACGGAAGTCCGAGCAAGAGACCGATCTGCGCGTATTCCAGACCCAGGTCGGTCCGCATGAGGGGCCAGGCTGCCTCACGGATGCCGAACACGAACTCGTCCAGGAACTCGATGGCGAGCAGCGTGACGGCGAAGACAGCCGTGTTGCGGAGGGTGGAAGAATGCGGGCGGCTCAAAGCTATCCTCGATTGTCCACAGAGGGAGTCGGACCCTCCCTATGGACGACCGAACGTCAGGCGCGCTGCCGCGGGCTACTCCCGTCCGCAGGCCCGATCCCGCATCTCCTGGGTCGGCAGCTTGAGGCTGCTGCCTCAGCAGTCCGGACCCTCGCTGCGGTCGCTACCTTCATGGTGCCGGACGTGGAATCGGTGACAATGGGCACAATA
>JASFVG010000105.1:0-11836 GCA_050049955.1 Anaerolineae bacterium
GAAGCGTTCCGGCGGGTGACGTGACCAACGGGCGCGCCGCGCCATCCACAGCGGCGGCCGGGCACCGCTGATCGTCTCTATCGCTAGGGGGCAGCCGAACCGGTCGGCAGGGGCAGCACCTTGATATGCCACCCAACCCACACCCACTCGCCGACCAGGGCTAACTCCAGCCGACCATCGCCATCCAAGTCGCCGACGTCGTACAGCCTCCCCAGGGCGCCCGCGTCTCCGGTGTCTCGCACACCGCTATCGTTGGTGTCGTAGTCGCGCGAAGATGGCCAGTCATAGGCCATCTCCTCAGTCCACTCCGCAGCACGGAGGGAGAGAACCTTCAAGTGCCAGTCGGCATAGCGGTGGACGTACCCGTAGCCACCGGTGGCGTCAGGGACATCCTCCCAGTCGACGTTTCCCGCCAGGAGTATCTCTGCCTGGCGGATCTAGATAGCGAAGTCCATGGCCTCATCCATTGGGAGGGTTCTTCCAAGCGTTTCTTAAGGGTTCCTCCCTCAACGAACTCCGTAACGATGCAGGTCATATCGTCCGACTCGCCGAAGTCGTGGACAGTGAGGATGTTGGGTGGCGAAGCCGTGCCACGGCTCGCGCTTCCTGCGTGAAGCGCTCCACGAAACCTGGCTGCTCAGGTTAGTAAGAGGGCAATACCTTGACGGCGACGTACCGGTCGACGGCGGGCTGCTAGGCTTTGTACACGGTGGCCATGCCCCCTCGTCCGGTCTATACGACGATTCGATTCCGATTCAAGCTGGTGCCTACCGGGGTGCCCACTGCTCAATCCTTTGGCTTGAGGGTCATGCCTTGCAGCGGTCAGTACTGTTGGCACGGGTGCAGGTGCTTCAGTGGTTGCTGTGCCGGACAATAGGCGGCAGTGCCACGCTCGGGCTGGTCTGGTGATGCTGACCAACGAAAAAGCCGACTGTCTGCCAGGTCACACCTGAGCAGAAACTCGGCAATACTTGTCCTGTGGAAGGGACCGCAGGGAGGTATGGGCCGACGGAGCGGTCCCTATTCTCCGAGTGTGCTGTATCGCTCGGTGGCTGTCAAAGGGAACTGTGCATCGTGCGCGCTCTCCATACCGCATCGCGATCAGGGCAGAGCCTGCCGGCACAGCGCGGCCGCCAATACCGCGGCTGGCCCTGCAGGCGCAACGCCCCTTCGCTGGCGGAAGGGGCGTCAAGTCCTTGCGGGAGAGCGGGGCGCCTTCGCTTGGCGATGTCAACCCAAGGCGAAGCCTGGCCCAGGAACCGCTGGGAATGGTATTGAGGGTCGCCAGAAGTAGGCCTGCCTCCTCGGTGAACGAGAATGCAGGCGCCTAGGCCCTGGCATCAGCCCGTATGTCGCGGGGATTAGGGTCTAGGCTGCCGCTTCGGCTTCGGCCTCTTCCGCGGGCTCCTGTCCTTCCTCCACCTCCTGAGCGACCTTCACGGTCTTTTCAATCGCCTGGGTCAACTGCTGCTGAGCTTCCGCTAGGACAGACTGGCTCCGGCGCTGTGTCTCCTCGGCCCGGCGCTTGATGTCCGCCGCAACGGCCTCAGCCTTGGCGCGGGCGTCTGACAGTGTTCCCTCGGCCTGTGAGCGTAGTTCGACCGTGCGCTCCCTAATCTGCTCGCGGGTCTCCTCGCCTGACTGGGGGGCAAGGAGGAGCGCGGCCGCCGCGCCCATCATCCCGCCCAATAGGAACCCAAAGAAGAAAGCCCCGAATTCCCCACCGCTGTTGTTGTTGCTCATCGCAAGTCTCCTTTTCCTCGTTACCAGATCAACCGACCAGGTCGAAACCTAGTTCTTGGCCACTACTATGACATCTATCGAAGAGCAAGGACCTGCACCAATGCCCGGCCCTGGCGCTGTCAAGCTATGCCCCGTCGTTCTTCCTACGCAGTTTGCCAATCTCGCTGAAGATGCGCCGCACGCCTGCCATGGTCCCGGACCACTTCATTACTGGGGATACAACGTTATGGCTGACGAACTTCGTCGTGCCCCTTACCGTCCTGACGGTCTCATTGGCGGCCTCCAACATTGGCCCAATCTCATCCCGTAGCAGAACAGTCAGTGACTGGATCTGGAGCATCAGGATGATCAACAAGAGCCCGATGAGCAGCGTCTCGAACGCGACGAAGATGATCGCCGCGTCCCGGAGCAGCCCTACAACCATGTTACTCGGGCTCGGAATCACCCCAGCCTCGGTGGCCTGATAGGCGCTGATCGAGAGGAACACGAGCAGCACAATCAGGCCGACCAGAAGGAGGCCGGCGATCGATCCGCCTATGATCATCCACCGTCGAGCGCGCAGTTCAGCTGGCGACGGGGGCGCGTCCGCGGCTACCGGAGGCTCCGGCAGGGCGGACATCTCTGTTGTCCCTTCTACCTCGCGTAGGGTCTCCATAGCGAACGGATTATAGCATGGAGTCATACGCTCCACAAATGATCCCGCCACCAAGAACGGCATCGCCGTCGTATAGGACGAGGGACTGACCTGGCGCGATGCCTCGCTGGGGGGAGTCGAACACGACCCGGGCCCGTCTACTGGTCAGCGGGTACACGACGACGGAGGCGGGCCGCGCCCGGTACCGGATCTGTGCCAGGGCACGGAAGGCGTGCGCTGCCGGCTGCCCGTCGATGACGTGCATTCTCTCTACAAGACACCAGTCCCAGTCCAGCTGCCCCGCTGTCCCCACAATGAGCTCGTTGTCCTCCGGCCTGATGGCCAGGACGTAAAGGGGCTCGGCCGCGGAGATCCCCAATCCCTTCCGCTGCCCGATCGTGTAGGCGGGCAAACCTTGGTGCTGCCCGAGTACGCGGCCGCCCGTGTCTCGAATGGGCCCGGGCCGGAACACGTGGGGAGCGCGGTCGGCCAGGAAGCGGCGATAGTCTTGCCTGGCGAGGAAGCAGATGTCCTGGCTCGATGGCTGCCCCGACACAGGCAGGCCGCGCCGACGAGCATAGTCGCGCACCGCCTCCTTTGTCAGCTCACCTAGAGGGAAAAGCACACGCGCCAGCTGGTCCTGGGTCAATTGGTACAGGAAATACGACTGGTCTCTGTCCGGATCCTCACCGCGCAGGAGTTGATGTAGACCCTGGTGCCCGCGCACACGAGCATAGTGACCGGTTGCCAAGGCCTGGGCGCCCATCGTCAGGGCGCGGTCCAGCAGCAGGCCGAAGCGGAGGAAGCGGTTGCAGCGCACACACGGGTTGGGCGTTCTGCCGGCCGCGTATTGGGCAATGAAGGGCTCGACAACCTGCTTGTGAAAAACCTCGCGGGCATCGATCAAGCGAAACGGGATGTGGAGTTGATCGCAGGTGCGGCGGGCTCGGTCTACGGCTTCGCTGGTGGGGACGGGACGGGATCGTTGGTTACCCCCCCGTAGCCTGAGCATGACGGCGACCAGGTCATAGCCGCGCTCCGCCAGGACGGAGGCGGCGACGGCGCTGTCGACACCGCCGCTGAGCGCGACCACCGTCGTCTCAGCAACAGCCGGACTGGTCACCCGGCCTCTCGCAGCTGCCAGACGATGCCGGGCAGCACCTCCAAGACCCGATCCACGTCCGCTTCGTCGTTGGACCGCCCCAAGGTGAGGCGAAGGCTGCCGATGCCCCAATCAGCTCCAAAGCCGAGGGCCTGAAGGACAAAGGACGGTTCGGGTTCGCCTTCGGCACACGCAGCACCAGAGCTGGCAGCGATGCCCGCCATATCAAGGGCCTGGACGATCGACTCACCCTCCACGCCCTGGAAGGCGAAACTGGCGTGGTGGGCAAGACGGAACCTGGGGTGTCCGGTGAGGCGACTTTCCGGGACTGACGCCAGAATGCCCTCGATCAGCCGGTCCCGCAGGGCGCGCAGCCGGGTGGCCTCCGGCACACGCTCTGCCTCCGCCAGTCGCAGCGCAGTAGCCAGTCCCATCGCGCCGGCCACGTTCACGGTGCCTGGGCGCCGACCTCGCTCGTGGTCGCCCCCGGTGATCGTCGGCAACAGGGGCGTGTCGCGCCGAACGTAGAGCAGGCCGACGCCCTTAGGTCCGTAGAACTTGTGGGCTGAGAGGGCGACCAGGTCCGCACGGATATCGTCCAGCTCCAGCGGCAGTCGACCGGGAACCTGCACGGCATCGGTGTGGAAGAGGACGCCGCGCTCGCGGCATAGCCGTCCGATCTGCCTCATCCGCTGCACCGTGCCTATCTCGTTGTTAGCCATCATGATGCTGACGATTGCTGTGTCAGGCTGGATCGCGTTCGAGACATCGTCGGGATCAACGAGTCCGTACTGATCCACGGGGAGGCGCGTCACCGGGAAGCCGAACAGGTCGCGCAGCTGGTCGACCGTGCGACCGACGGCATGGTGCTCGACAGGCATTGTGATGATATGGCTGCCGTGTCCCGCCTGGCGGGCGGCCCAGGCCGCGCCGCGCAAGGCGAGATTGTCGGCCTCGGTGCCCGAGCCGACGAAGACGATTTCTGAGGGCCGACAGCCCAGGACATCGGCAACCGTCTGACGAGCGGCCTCGAGCGCGCTTGCGGCCTGACGCCCCAAGGCATGGGACGATTCGCTGTTGCCGAAGACAGCGCCGAGGTAGGGGGCCATCGCCTCCTCGACTCGGGAGTCGACGGGCGTGGTCGCAGAGTGATCGAGGTATATTGTACGCTCAGCTGAGTCCATTGACGTCCTCCAAGCGGTGCGCATTGTAGCACACGGGTGTGGGAGCGTCAAACCTGTATCCTGTCGGATCGCGATCTTCCCTGGCGGCCAAGCTGGTGCCCAGATCCTGGTTGTCGTTCCAGATGCAACTCCCCTGCTGCCAGGCGACTCTGCTTGACAAAGTCGTAAGAATTTGATATACTGGGTTTCACTAAGAGAAAAGCAGTTTCGTCGGGCAAAACTCCACCCCTTTGGGACAGCCTCCTGGTCTACAGACTGCTCTCCCCATGAAGTGGGACTGCTTGTGCGGTTCTCGGGCCCAGTCTCCGCCGGGCTAGAACTGTGATTCTCCTGAGTCGTCCAGTCCACCTCTGGACACATTCCTTGCCTATGGACAGGGACCAGTACTACATCGAGGCACTGGGGCGAGGTCTAAGCGTGCTTGAGGCCTTCTCCAGGGAGATGCCCAGCCTGACCTTGACCCAGATCGCTGAAGCGAGCGGGCTGAGCAAGAGCACGGCCTTCCGCTTCACCTACACCTTGGAGGAACTCGGCTTCCTGGTGCGTGACCCGGAGACGAAGCGGTATCGTCCCGGCCTCAAGGTCCTACGCCTGGGCTTCACGGCGCTCAATAGCCTCGAGATGGGTCAAATCGCGCAACCGTACTTGAAGGCTTTGTCCGCCGAATGTGGTTGGACCACGAATATGACGGTCCGCGATGAGGCCGAGATCGTCTATGTGGCACGGAACAAGACGCAGGAGATCCTCAGTGTTGACCTCCACCTTGGCTCTCGCCTGCCGGCCTACTGTACGTCGATGGGCCTGGCGCAGTTGATAGACCTATCTCATACGGAGCTTCGTGACCTGCTGGGAGAGGGCCCCTATGAAAAGCGGGGGCCAAACACCATCACCACGCTCGACGCTTTGACAGCTGAGCTGGGGCTGGTACGACAACGGGGATACGCCATTTGTGACGAAGGGCTGGCACCTGGCTTGCGCGCCGTGGCCTCGCCGGTCAGGGGACATACAGACCAGATCGTGGCTGCAGTAAACATCTCGGCGCCGAGCGTCCGCGTCTCCCGTCGGGACCTGGAGGAATGCTTTGCTCCACTGGTCATGGAGGTTGCCCGTCGGATCTCGCTGGCCCTCGGTGCACGTGCCAACAACTGATTGGAGCGCGGTAGCCGGGTGAGCAACGTCATAGTGTGGCTCAGATCTATCCAACACAGCAATCGAAAGAGGAGCAGAGCATGGAATACGAACAAGACTCAAGGTTGAATGCGTCCTCAGCCATGACTGGGGCGCTTGACGCCGTGGCCCAGGAGTTCTTGGAGGCTAGAGGGCGGATTCCGACGGGGTTCACGCACGCCGCAGCCATTGACGACAACCGGGAGAGAATTCAATCACTTCTGGGTGCGACTGATGCGGATTGGTCGGACTGGCGATGGCAGCTCAGAAACAGGATCTCCAGTGTTGATCTCCTCGAGAAGATCCTGAATCTGACTGACCAGGAGAAGGCTGACATCCAGGAGGTAGGCACCAAGTTCAGGTGGGCCTTCACTCCTTACTATGCCAGCTTGATGGACCCGGATGATGGCTGCTGCCCCATTCGCCGGCAGATGATCCCTGACGTCCGCGAACTAGACATGACTGGCAAGTCTGACTTCTCGGGAGAGGCATACACTTCACCGACGCCAAAACTTGTCCGCTGGTACCCGGACAGAGTGGCCGTCAACACCACCAATATCTGCGCTGGCTTCTGTCGCCATTGCCTAAGAAGACGTTTCATCGGCGAGACCGACACGGTGACCGAAGAGGAAGACTTGGTGGCGGCTCTCGACTACATCCGGCAGCATGAAGGAATCCGAGATGTCCTTTTCACAGGCGGTGACCCACTGACTTTCAGTGATGAGAAGGTGGACTGGCTGCTCACAGAACTGGGAAACATCGAGCACGTGGAGATCAAGAGGCTTGGAACCAGGCTACCCATCACAATGCCACAGAGAATCGATGCGGAACTGTGTGACATGCTGTCGAAGCATCATCCGCTCTACGTGAACATCCAGGCGAATCATCCTAAGGAGATAACCGAGGATGCCGCCCGTGCCTGTGACCTGATGTCTCAGGCGGGGATACCGGTGGGAAACCAATCAGTACTGTTGAGAGGGATCAACGATGATCCCAATGTGATGAAGGTGCTGAGCCACGAACTACTGAAGATCCGGGTGAAACCATACTACATCTACCATTGCCAGGGCACCATCGGTATTGCACACCTTCGCACCCCTGTGGAGACTGGGATTGAGATCATGGAGAGCCTCAGGGGGTTCACCTCTGGCCTGGCGATTCCCACCTACATCATCACGCCATCGGTGCTGGGAAAGACCCCTTTGGAGCCACGCTATCAGGTCTCTGAGGGTCCGGGCTACGTGTTGCTGAGGAATTGGGAAGGCATAGTCTACAGGTACGACAATCCACCCCAGTAGTTCGATCCAGGAGCCCGGTCTTCAGGGCTGGGATGCGTCCCGGGCCCAGCTTCAGCGATTTGGTGCAGTCTGTTCATCAGATCACTCCGCGGCTGGTGCCGCCCTTGGCGCCGGCGAAGTTGTCCAGGTGGTAAGGAGGGTGTATGCAAAGATAGTAAGCTCGCACACAAGCGTTCCTGGCAACGGGCAAGAGGCAGTCTCCCCAACGAAGGAGGACGAAAAGAAATGAACCGCAGAAGCACGCTCAGTCTGTGTTTGGTCGCATTGGTGTTGGGCGCTCTGGTCGTATCGTGTGGTCCCGCGCCCACCCCCGAGGTGATCAGAGAGACCGTGGTTGTCGAAAAGGAAGTGGAGGTAACCAAGGAGGTAGAGGTACAGGTCGAGGTTGAGAAGACAGTCGAGGTGGAAAAGGAGGTCGTCGTCACGGCCACGCCCCCGCCGATGGAGACGATCTTGATAGGCGGGTTCGGCCCGCTGTCCGCCCCTGGCTCGTATCAATCCGGAACCCAGATGCGGCAGGCCACCGAGATGGCCGTGGACGAAATCAACGAGGCCGGCGGCATCCTCGGAATGGAAGTTGAGCTTGTCTTTGGCGACACGGAGGGGCTGCCGGAGCGCGGCACCGCCGTCACCGAGAGGCTGATCACGCAGAACAACGTCGTCGGCCTCACCGGCGAGTTCCACAGCGCGGTGGCGCTCACCGAGATGGAGGTGGCCCACAAGTATGGTATTCCCACGGTGTTCGCCGAGCCATGGGCTGATGCGGTCACCGGAGCCGGCTACCCGGAGATCTTCCGACTTGCTCCTTCGATTGAGTACTACAGCAGCATTGCCACCAACTACATGGTGGCGGTGGGCTGGGAGACCATCGTCTTTGTCGTCGAGGACACGGATTACGGCCACCTGCAGGCCGACGGATGGGTTACGCAGTTGGAGGCGGCCGGTATCACCGACGTCGAGGTGATCTACGCCGATCCTGCCACCGAGGACTTCACGCCCATCCTCCAGCGCATCCAGCAGGATCCCCCGGATCTGCTGGCCGGCGTGATCACCGGCATCGGCAACAGCCGCATGGTGCGTCAGGCCTGCGAGATTGGCTTGGCCCCTACAGCCGAGACGGCCTACTACGCCAGCTCCGATGCCCAGTACGACGAGGACTTCTGGGAGAACGTGGGCGATTGCGGGCAGTACGTTTTCTTCACCTTCGTCGGCCTCCCTGAGACGGTCTGGAACGAGAAGACCGCGGCATTCGTAGCTGCCTTTGAGGAGCGCTACGACCACACGCCAGGTGCCCCATCTATGGAGGCGTACGACGCCACGTACATGCTGCTTAATGCCATAGAGGACGCCGGCACAACCGAGCCAGCGGCCGTCATCGAGGCCCTGGAGAACATCGAGATGACGGGCGTACTCGGCGACCTCTGGTTCGAGTACACCTCCGCCAACCCGGTCCCGGAGGGCGAGCCGGACTGGATGTGGCACCAGTGGCCGACACCCAGTGTCTACATCATCCAGTACACCGAGGCCGGACAGATGCTCGGCGACGCGCCAGTCGTGTTCCCGGAGGAGGTTGCGACCGGGCCGCTGTACACCTCGCCGTAGCCTAGTCTGATGCCGAGGTAGGTCCCTCCCCCGGGAGGGACCTACCCGCGTCTCACAGCGTTCAGGGGGTTTCCATGGACTTCTTTCTGTCGTTGAGTACGACGGGGTTGATCATGGGCGTGATCTATGCTCTGATGGCCCTGGGTTTGACGTTGATCTACTCCATACTGGGCATCGTCAATTTCGCCCACGGCGAGTTCTACATGATGGGCGGTTACGCCGCGTATCTCATTCTGAGCTCCTTGACAGGCCTTCATCCCTTGCTGGTGGTCCCGCTGGCGGGTCTGGTTGGTGCTCTGTTTGGGTGGGTGTTCGAGTTCCTCTTCCTGCGTCCGATCCACCAGGATCGCATTGAACGTCCCGACGAGTATGCGATTCTCGTCACCTTTGGGCTCTCCTTCTTCCTGATCAATCTTACGCTGGCCGTCGTCGGTCCGTATCCCCATAGACCGCCATCATTCTTTGAAGGCACCGTCAACCTGGGTTTGATGAACGTGAGCGCCGATCGGCTCACCGCCGGAGCGCTCTCGCTCGTGCTGCTGGGGGCCCTCCTACTCGTCATCAACAAGACATGGATCGGCAAGGCACTCCGGGCCGTAAGCCAAGACAAACATGCCGCCGCCGTGGTGGGCATCGATTCGCTTCGCATGAACTCGATTGCCTTCGCCGCCGGGGCAGGGCTGGCGGCCGTGGCGGGCGCACTGCTGGCCCCCAGCTTCTCCGTCGCGCCCGATGTCGGCGCTCAGCCGTCCATTCGGTCCTACGTCATTATCGTACTGGGCGGCATGGGCTCCATCAAGGGCAGCATCTTCGGTGGGATCATCATCGGCCTGGTGGAGAGCTTGGCCGCGGGCTACTTCCCTGACCCCAGCCGGGGGCTCAGGTACAAGACCGCCTTCGGCCTCGTCATCTTCATGTTGGTCCTGCTCTTCAGACCAACGGGCCTCTTTGGGAGGGAGGAACAATGACCCACGATCGCCGCCTCCGGTTTCCCGTGCTCGGTGGTTCGTCGTGGCCCTCCTGGTTCCCACTTTCTTGCAGACGTACTGGCTCCACGTTGTGATCATTGCCTACTTCTATGCTATACTCTCCTCGTCCTGGTCCCTGTTGGCCGGCTACGGGGGACAGTTTTCATTCGGACACGTGGCATTCGCGGCCATCGGTGCCTACACGGCCGGTATGCTGGGCAAGCACCTGGGCTGGCCGCCTCTCGTTGGGATCGCACTTGGCGTCCTGGTGGCCGGGTTGATCGGCGTGGGTATCGGGGCCTTGGTCCTGCGCTTCAAACCGGCCTATCTGGCGCTGTTCACCATTGCCTTCTCCGAGATCCTGCGGCTCCTCATTCGCGGAGAGACCCAGCTTACGCGGGGCGACCAGGGTCTGCACCTCGAGCCGCTCCTTGGCACAGACATCATCTCTCGCGTGCCCTACTACTATATCATGTTGGGCATCCTAGTGGCCTGCCTTCTCTTCATGTATTGGCTGGTCAGCTCTCGCATCGGCATGTTCCTACGGGCGATCCGGGAGGACGAGCAGGCGGCCGCGGCGCGGGGTGTGGATGTGGTTCGCTACAAGGTGCTTGCCTTCGCCATAACCAGTATGATCGCTGGTCTGGCTGGCGCCTTCTATGGGCACTACGTGACCATCATCAGCCCCAATATGATGGTCTTGTCCCAGATGGGCCTGGTGATGGCCATGGCCATCATTGGAGGTGTGGAGAACTTGATCGCTGCCGCCATCGGGGGGATCCTTATCCAGGTCAGCCTGGAGCTGCTGCGGGAGTTTGGCTCCTGGCGCCTGGTGATCTTCGGGGCGCTGCTGATGATCATTCTCCGCTTCGCACGCAATGGCCTGCTGGCGCCCGTCTTCCGGTCCCTCTTCGGTATGGGACCGCGGGCGGAGTTGCGAGAGGAGGCTACAGCCGATGGAGCTTGAGATCCGGAATCTGACCAAGTGGTTCGGCGGTATCCGGGCCCTAGATGGCGTGTCGCTCAACCTGTCCGGGGACGATCTCGTCGGCCTGATCGGCCCCAACGGGTCTGGCAAGACAACCCTGGTCAACACCATCGGAGGGATTTACAAACCAACGGGTGGGGACATATTGTTCGATGGCGAGGCAATCGGGACCTTGAAGGCCAACCAGGTGGCTCGGCGGGGAATCGGGCGAACCTTTCAGGTGACGCGCGCCTTTCGGCGCATGACGGTGATGGAGAATCTGCTGGTGCCCGCCCTGGCCCTCCATCCGGAAAGAGGACGGAGTGCCTGGAAGGAGAGGGCGCGAGAGGTCCTCGACTTCCTCACCATGGATCACCTGCGTGACGACTACGCCCGCAGCCTCTCTGGTGGACAGCAGAAGCTCCTCGAGTTGGGACAGGTCATGATGACCGATCCCGATCTGATCCTGCTGGATGAGCCTTTCGCCGGCGTTCATCCCAAGCTGATGGAGACCATCTTCGACTACATCACCACGCTCCACAGTCAGGGCAAGGCGTTCATCATCATCAGCCACGATATGACCTCCATCTTCACGCTGAGCCGACGCCTGGTGGTGCTCAACTACGGAAACATCATCGCCGATGGCGACCCCGACGTGGTCAAAGAGGATCCAGCCGTCATCGAGGCCTACCTGGGGGAGGAGGAGTAAGGTGCTAGAGATCGACGATCTGTACGTCGGCTACTACAAGGACCTGAACATCTTGCAGGGCGTCTCCTTGACCGCCCGGACCAGCCAAATCACGGCTGTGCTGGGGCCGAACGGTGTGGGCAAATCAACCCTGCTGAAATCCATTTTCGGGTTCGTGAAACCTCAGGGCGGCGAGATACGCTTCGCGGGCCAGAACATCGTGGGCACGCCCGCCCATCATCTGGTCGATCTAGGCATCTCGTACATCCCGCAGCACCAGAGCGTCTTCCCGCAGATGACGGTGGAGGAGAATCTCGAGCTTGGGGCGTGGTCGTTCAGGCAAGACAGCGGTCGAATCCGTGAGAAGATCGAGGACAACTACAAGCGCTTCCCCATTCTGCGGGAGCGGAGGCGCTCGCCGGCCGGCGAGCTCTCTGGCGGCATGCAGCGCATGGTCGAGGTGGGACGCGTGATGATGACCGA
>JASFVG010000106.1:0-11696 GCA_050049955.1 Anaerolineae bacterium
GTGCGTCACGTCATTGAGATCGCCAGCGGCATCGCCGTCGTCGCCGACTCCACCTGGGCCGCCCTGCAAGGACGGGCCGCCCTCGACGTCGACTGGGACGAGGGTCACAACGCCGGCCTTGGCAGTGAGACCTTGCGGCAGGCCTTGCTTGAGCGGCTGGGTCCGAGCGGAGACCATCCCAATCGCCGGGAGGCTATCTACGAGGTGCCTTTCCTGGCCCACGCCCCTGCGGAACCGATGAACTGCGTGGCCGATGTCCGCGCTGACCGCTGCGACGTCTGGGCCCCGACCCAGAACCCGGGGGCTGCGAAGGACCGCGCCGTCTCGCTGGGCGGTGTGCCAAGAGAGGCCGTTCGACTCAGCACGACCCTGGTGGGAGGCGGCTTTGGCCGTCGCCTGCAGGTCGACTACGTGGGGCAGGCCGTCGAGATCTCCCGGGCCGTCGGCGCCCCCGTCAAGCTCACGTGGACGCGTGAGGACGATATACAACACGACTACTACCACCCCTTCACCGTCCACCGCGTCAGCGCCATGCTGGACCCACCCAGCGTGCCGAGCGTGCGCACGGTGACCTTCGGGGCGCAGGACTTCCCGACGGGCGCTATGCGCGCCGTGACCAACATTCCCGACGCCTTCGTGCGCGAGTGCTTCCTCGACGAGCTTGCAGGGGAGATCGACCGCGATCCCTACGAGCTCCGCATGGAGCTGTCGGGCTACCGGTCATACCGCAAGGTCCTGGAGTTGGTCGCCACGAAGGCCGACTGGTACGCGCCACTGCCTGACGGTTGGGGACGGGGCATCGCCTGCCATTCCACGTGGAACGTCACCCCGGTCGCTCAGGTCATTGACGCTTCCGTCGATCAGCAGGGGCACGTGCGCGTCCATCGCGTCTTCTGCGCCGTCGACTGTGGCCTCGTCATCAACCCCGACATGGTCGAGGCCCAGATGGAGGGCGGCATCGTCTTCGGCCTGACAACGGCCCTGAAGGGGCACATCACCCTACGGGACGGGCGTGTGGAGCAGAGCAACTTCCACGACTACCCGCTCCTCACCATCGCCGAGATGCCCGAGATCGAGGTATACATCGTGCCCAGCGAGGGGAGACCCACTGGTGTGGGCGAGATGGGCAACCCGCCCGCCGCCCCGGCGCTCCTCAACGCGATCTTCGCCGCCACCGGCAAGCGCATCCGCCACCTGCCCGTCCGGCCCGAGGACCTGCGCCCTGCCTGAACAAGGTGGTCGCCAAGCGAATCACCACACAACTACCTCCGGCCACGGTGTGCGGCGGATCATGCAGCTTATCTGTTGAGCCCGAAGTTCTCGGCGCAGACGAGTACTGTTGAGCTGAGCGCAGTTGAGCCGTCAGGGAAAACGACTGAAGTCGTTACTACACTTTGAGCGAGGTGAGCACACGTCATTGCGAGTTCAGCCATGGTGCATGTGCACCACTCAGGGTCCAAGTAACTCTACGCCATGGCACAGCCTGGCCGTCATTCCGACCGGAGCGAAGCGAAGCGGAGGAATCTCCCTGTCGCCACAAGCGAGATTCCTCGACTCCCTGCGCTCCCTTCGACTGCGCTCAGGGCAGGCTCCTCGAAATGACGAGTCTCTTGGTAGTGTGGTCGAGGAATCTCCTTCACGCCCCAGCGGCCCGCTTCAGTGTCGTCATTCCGAGAGAATCCATGGTGCGCGGGCGCACCACTCAGAGTCCAAGGAACTCTACGCCATAGGGTAACCTGGCCGTCATTCCGACCGGAGCGAAGCGAAGCGGAGGAATCTCCGGGTCGCGACAAGCGAGATTTCTCGGCTCCCTTCGGTCCCTCGAAATGACGAGTTCCTTAGTAGCGCAGTCGAGGAATCTCGTTCGTGCTTTCTCAGACAGCCGCTCAGTTGCAGGCCACCCCATCCTGGTGTAGACTTGCACTTGCCGCTGCCCGCGACGCCATCAACTAACACAGCACACACGTCGAGACCAACCGTAACGGCAGCCCCACGGGTAAGGGGGGGCGCAATGCGAATTCTCGGGACTGCTCTGGATCTCATCAGAAGTGCCCGTCGGCCCTACCTCCTGATCAACATCGCCTACTACGGCTTCGTCGTGTGCGCCATGCTCTACACCGCCTTCAACCGGCCCCTGCAGCAGTCGCTGATGGACTCCGTCGCGGTCTCGCTGTCCGAGGGCCCCCTTTCCACCGTGGCAGAGGCCTACTTGGGGAACCGCGTCCTGCCCGCCATAGGGTTGACCCTAGGCATCAACGTGGCGGTCGGGAGCTTCGCTACCATCACCCTGCCATCGCTCATCATCCCCTTCAGCGGCCTATTGACCGGCGAGATCCGCGCCATGGTCTGGGGCGTGCTCTTCTCCCCGCAGGTTTCCGGAGGAATCGGGGTACAGGATGTGGTCGCCGGCATCATGCTGCTAGGCCTCATCTTCCTCGAGGGACAGGGCTACGTCCTGGCCATGTTCGGCGCCTTCCTCCACGGCCGGGCATTCGTACTCCCCCGTCATTCCGAGCGCAGTCGAGGAATCTCGCCTTCCTGGCACGGTTACCTGCGTGGCCTGAAGCAGCAGGCACACATCTACCTTCTGGTGGTCCTGGTGCTGCTCATCGCCGCCCTGTACGAAGTGGGTCTGGCCATGGTGGTCGCGCCGGCGCTCTACCCGCAGCCCTGACCCACAATTGGGCCCGGCTTTGTGTACTCGCCTATCAGGGCGTTCCCGGCGCCAGCAGCCGACGATCGCGTACCCAACCAGGTGAGTACGAGCCGAGGCTGGTAGTAGTTGGAGGACTGTGACCAAGGAAACGGCAGAACCGACCCCGCTCCTGAACCGCATACGGAACCTGCTTGGCGTGGGAGTGTACCTGCTCGCGCTGACGCTCCTCCTCGAAATCCTCACGCTGGCAGTCCGGCGGTGGGTCTCCTGGCCAATTCCGCTGCGGGTGGAAACGCAGGTCCTCCTGAGCGTACCTCCCGTCGCCGCGTGCCTCCTCGCCGCGAGGTGGTTCAATCGATCCCTCAACCTGGTCAGGGTTCACCTGCTGAACGGCGAGCGGCGGCTGATCACCGGCGGCCCGTTTGCCTACGTCAGGCACCCTCTCTACGCCGCGCTTCTGCTCACGCTTCCGCCGTTGGCCATCGTCTGGTCTCGGGATCTCGTCTTCGTGATCCCGTGGGCGGCGACGATCGCCGCCGCCCACTACGTGGTCCGACTCGAGGAGCGTGGACTGATCGCAGAGTTCGAGGAGGAGTACCCACGATATCGGCGCGCCGTGCCCGCGTTGCTGCCCTACAGGGGCGCTGCCGGCCGGCGCCTGCTCACACAAACCGGCGGACTGGAACAGCCCGGGGAAGGGGCCAAGGAAGGGAGCTGAACTCCGCCGGCAGGCGGCGCAGCTCCCGGCATGTGTTCAGTCCGGCAGGTCGTCTAGCACTTGCTGAATGGATTCCTTGTAATGGCGAAAGGCCAACCGCCCCAGATCGGTGAGATGGATCATGGTATGGGGTTTCTTGCCCCGGAAGCTCTTGTCGATGGCCACGTAGCCCGCTTGCTCGAGCTTAGTCAGGTGGGTGGACAGGTTGCCCCAGGTCAGGCCGGTCACGTTCTTGAGAAACACGAAGTCGACGCTCTCGACCACGTACAGGTAGGTCAGCACCATCAGCCGTGCCGGGGCGTGGATGACCTGATCGATTTCGGCCAGGGTGTGCAGCTCCACCTGGCCGATCGGTTGATCCGTCATGCTATGGCTCCACCGACGATGTGTGCGGGCCCGGCACGGGATGGTCACGCAGCAGGCGCGCAAACTTGATCAGCCCCACGCCTACCATCAGGCCTGACGCGGTCCCGAACGTGATGGGGAAGCCGTGGTGCCGCGCTCCCAGGGTGACGTAGAGCCATTCGCCTACGAGGGGCGCCGCGGCCACCATGACGCCGTAGACGTACAGCCGCGGGCAGTCCAGGAAGTAGGCAGCCGCGCTGAACATGGTCAGTACCAGCGCTGCGAAGGGCATCAACACGGCCCACCCAGACCTGCTGCTCGATCGCGCGGCCAGGAATCCGATGACCAGTCCAGCGACGTTGACGATCAGCGCAAGGATCACGAATCGCGACAGCTTGGCCTTCCGAAAAGGGCCGAACCGGACCACCCCGACGCGAGGAGCGACGACACGCTTGCGGATCGACCGGATGGCGAGATACACTGCCGCCCAGAATGGAAGGAACACAACGGAACTCCAGAAGTCCCCCAGGCCCGTGGTGCTGAGAAAAGGGGCCAGGGCGAACATCAGAACGAAACACCCCATGAAGACGTCCCACAGCCCGTCCTGGAACGAGGTGGCGAAGACCTTCCTCTCTGCTTGCCTGAGACTGATGCCTTGTGACACGATTTACCTCCGCAAGGTCGATTGGGCAATCCCAATCCTGAAAGTACTTTGCTGGTCAAAGTACTTTGTATATTGTAGCATAAGACAGGCTGTTTGTCAAGAGGTAATCCCAGTTGGAGTCGCCACAGCCTGTCGCCTGCCTGCCCCGGCGGGATCTGGGGAGCGAACCTCCTGTACGGTGGGCATCGCGGGTGCCCGCCGCTGGGGCGGCCCAGCGTATGACCGGAGCGGCGAACAGCCCACGAAGGAAGCGCTAGCGATCTTCGCCAGCGACGAGTAGACGACGGACAGCCACGCCGAGTAGCACGCCTGGCCCAAAGCACTCGGTTCTTTTGGCTTGAGGGGACGGCCATCCCCCAACAGACGATCAGGAGGTCCACGATGTTTGAGTTGCCCGAGCTGGTAGTCCTGGCAGGACAGATGAACAAGTCGCTGCAAGGGAAGACCATCCGCAGGGGTCAGCTGGGAAACAGCCCCCACAAGTTCGTCTGGTACAACCGCACCCACGAGGAGTTTGAGCAGTTGACGAAAGGCAAGCGCGTCGGCGAGGCCAGGCCCAAAGGCCGGTTCATCTTCCAGTCCCTCGAGCCAGGCTACACGCTGCTGCTCGGGGAATGCGGCGGGAAGATGCTGCTTCACCCACCCAGATCGAAGCTGCCCAAGAAGTACCATCTCTACCTCCATTTCGACGACGACGCCTTCTTCACCGTCACCACCCAGATGTGGGGCGCTATGGAGCTCTACGAGGCCGGCGAGGAACAGAACCGTGAGTACGTCAAGGGCATGAAGACCACACCCATCGAGCCCAAGTTCACCTTCGACTACTTCTCAGCCCTGATCGACGGTCTGCTGGAGGGGAAGAAACGGAGCGTCAAGGCATTGCTGACCCAGGACCAGCTCATCCCCGGCCTGGGAAACGCCATCGCCCAGGACATCATGTTCCGCGCCCGCCTCCATCCCCGCCATCCCATCACTGACCTCAGCCACGACCAGCGCCGCGCCCTCTACGACGCCACCCTCGACACCATCGGCGCCATCATCGAGAAGGGGGGCCGCTACGACGAGTACGATCTGTACGGCAACCGCGGCGGTTACATCCGCTTAATGGACAAAGAAGCCCCCAAGCGTCCCTGCCCCGAATGTGGCGGGGAGATCAAGAAGATCCAGTACCTGGGCGGGTCCTGCTACGTCTGCAACAACTGCCAGCTGTGAGACCGGCTTTGGCCACAGCGCGCCGGCACATTGACCCTGGAGGAGGCCGAGAGATGAACGTCAGCGATCGCATTCGTTGCACCGACTTCCTCTGTCAGGACGTCCGGCACGACCGCTATGTCGTGCCCGATATCGACATCGACCCTTGGGGCGTCTCCATCGTCCTCATCTCGGAGGCATCGCCTCCTGATCTTGCCGACTACTACTATGCGCCCGGGGGGGACCCGCTCTTTCAGCAGACCACGGCTCAGGCGTTCCAGGATGCCGGGGCCGATGTCGCGTCGATCCAGGACATCCTCGATTTGGGCGTCTATCTGACCACCGCCGTCAAGTGCGGCAAAGTCGGCTACAACCTGAAGGCGGCCACCGTGAAGGCGTGTTCGCACCTTCTTGAGGCAGAGCTCGACCTGTTCCCCAGCGTAAAAGCTTTCCTCCTGATGGGTGACGTGGCTATCAAGGCCGTCAACCAAATCGCGAAGCGGGCCGGCGAGGGGCGAGTCATCCCGGCGGGGTCCACCTACAAGATCCGTGGCGAGGAGTACGTCTTCCGAGGCTGCCCCGCCTTTCCATCGTACACCCAGGCCGGCCCCAGCTTCTTCATCGAAAAGAGCAAACGCAGGATGATCGCCGAGGACATCGCCGCTGCCCTGGCACTGCTCCGATGCTGACCGGCAACGGGTTGGTTTCCGACGGAGCAACAAGAGAACCGCTTGGCGCTCCCACGTGCGCGCAGGGAGCGGTCTCCTCGCAATCCCCTGATCGCTGGAACCGCTCCGGTCGCTGCCTCAGCCTGCACACTCGCTGTCTGCCGGCGGTGAACGTGTCTTCACCTGAGAAGGTAGATAGGCCGACAGGGCGCACCGGGGATAGGTCCAACCGAGACAACGTTGAGGAGAAGAACGACAGTGAATCAGCAAGCCTTGACTGTTGGTGGGTTGATCCTTCTGCTCCTGCTCGCGGGCTGTCGCGGCGCCCAGCCTCCAGCTGTCCCTGCGTCGCCAACGTCCACGCCCGTCCCACCCACCGCGACGCCGCCTGCTCCAACGCAAACGCCAGTTCCAACTGCCACGCCAATCGCGCCGACAAGGACACCGACACCGGCGCCAAGTCCCGTTCCACCGACGGCTACTCCGACTTCCACTCCTCTGCCACCGCTCAGCGGCAGTGGTGGGGGCGTGATAGCCTTCACCTCCGACCGGGGTGGACAGTCAGGCATCTATGTGATGAACGCGGATGGTACCGACCAGCGGTTGGTTATCGACAATGCCGAGGATCCGGCGTTCGCGCCGGATGGCACGCGGATTGTGTACGTGGAGACGGTTCCCCTTCTGGCGGGAGTCCACACGATAGGTGTCGACGGTAATGATCAGCAGAAGCTCTACTCTGAGAATCGTGCGATGTCGGACCCTGACTGGTCGCCGGATGGCCAGAAGATCGTGTTCATCTACCACACCCACCAGTATTTCAGCATCTCCCTCCTGGAGAGTAGCGGAGGCCGCCCTCAGAAGTTGACGAAACCGTCCACCAATCAGATCAACGCCTCGCCCCGCTGGTCACCCGACGGTCAGCGGATCGCCTTCTCTTCCGACCGCGATGGGGACAACGAGATCTACATCATGGACCCTGATGGCAGCAACGTCAAGCAGATGACCAACGATGACAGAACGGACTACTGGCCATCCTGGTCACCCGATGGTTCACAGATTGCCTGGACCTCGAACCGCGACGGCAACTGGGAGATCTACGTGATGGACGCGACCGGCGGCAACGTCCGACGGCTGACAGACAACCTTGCTCAGGACTGGGTTCCAGCCTGGTCGCCTGAAGGCACGCAGATCGCCTTTGCTTCCAACCGCGACGGCAACTGGGAGATCTATGCGATGGACGCCAATGGGAGCCAGCCGCGGCGACTGACGGACAACGAAGCCGAGGATATCGATCCCGCCTGGCGACCCAATTGACCGGCCGACTCTCACCGGTGCCCTACGCCGGCGTCAAACGCAATGGCCCCAGCGAGGTGCGGCCCACCCCCGGCTATCGAAACACAGCGTGTCCTCCCGGTCACCAACCGTCATGGCCAGCCTTCGCATTGACCTGGCGCCGCTCATTGCTATTGCGCTCAGCCTGGCGCTATGGTCAAGCTGCGTGCCCGCTGAAACACGCGTGCCCGCTACCCCAACCTGGTCGCCCAGTCCGACGGCACTGCCAACCGCGACCCACACAGCGAGCTCGACGCCGACCCCCACCCACACCCCCACGCCGACCCATACTCCCACCCCCACGACAACCCCCACTTCCACGCCTACTCCCACACCGTGGCCCGCTCAGGGTTCCACTCCCGAGGAGCAGGGTATGGATTCGGACGTGCTGGTCCGCATCTTCGACTACATTGACCAGCACGATCTCGACGTCCATGGGCTCCTGGTCGTCCGCCACGGCCACACCATCCTCGAGGCCTACTACCCGCCCTACGGGCCGGACATCAGACACAGGACCGCCTCCGTCGGCAAGAGCTTCACCGGCGCCCTGGTCGGCATCGCCATCCGCGAGGGCCACATCGCTGGGGTGGATCAGAGGGTAGCCGATTGCTTTTCCGACCACGCGGACTGGAAGAGCGACCGCCTCAAGCAGGCCATGACCATCGAGCACCTCCTCACCATGACCTCCGGCCTCGACTGGCCCGAGTCTTCGGTCCCCTACAGCTCCCCGCACAACGTCATGGGGCACATGATGCGCACCTCAGACTGGGTCGGCTTCGTCCTCGACCGGGCACCGCCTTCAACTACAGCTCCGGCGCCTCCCACCTCCTGTCCGCCATTGTCCAGAAGGCCTCCGGGACCCGTACCATCTACTTCGCCGATGAACATCTGTTTGGGCCCCTCGGTATCCGCCCGGTGAGCTGGCGCGCAGACCCCCGGGGCATCGCCTTTGGGGCGGGCGGCATGCGGCTCACACCCCGCGAGCTCGCCCGCTTGGGCCAGCTCTACCTCCAGCGCGGGCGCTGGGACGGGCGGCAGATCGTTCCCGCCGACTGGGTGGAGGCATCCATCGCGCCGCAGGTCGCCGCCCACGGCGCCGCCTCGTACTACGGCTACCAGTGGTGGGTCCGAGGTAGCGGCACCTTCGCCGCCCACGGTTACGGCGGCCAGCGCATCTTCGTCGCGCCCCACCTCGACTTGGTCGTCGTCTTTACCGCCGATCTCGCCGGCAGCGGCCCATCCACGATCCTCACCTCCTACGTCATCCCCGCCGCCACGGCGGCCGAGCCCTTGCCCGAAAACCCAGACGGGGTCGCCCGCCTCCAAGCAAGAATTGCCGGCATCCAGGGGGGTGCACCATGAACCAGAGCCGCTGCAGCGCGCCCGGAGGGCAGCCATGACCCGGCCGTCCAGAGCCTCATCTGCGCTCCTCCTTGGGCTAGCCATGGTCGCCCTTGCTCTCTGCGCTACGTCCATTGATAGTGGATGGCGGACTAGCGCGTTGGAGGACTCGGCAGCCCGCGCCACTGCCCGCAGCTGGGGAACGGCGTCCGTGAACTCAACCGCGCCAGCCTACTTCCGGATCGAGTTCCGGCCTCTCACCGACACCCTCATCATCATGTTGACGGACACGGCCAAGATCCAGGAGGCCCGATACATCGTCACCGGCGTCCAGACCGACGCCATCAGCGTCATGGGCACCATCATCAAGGCCCCTGCGCCCTACAACCCGGGCTGGAGCTACCACCTCGATCCAGCGTCCATCAGCTTCTTCCACTGCGCCATCGAGGTCTGCGACGCGTCCCCGCAGTACGTCGAGAACCACCTGAGTGAGGTCTGTGGGGCACTCCTGCCTGGGTGCACCTGGTGTCCATGGAGCTCACGTGTTGCTGAGGAGGTCGGACGCCACAGTACGTACTTTCCGCTCGTCTCGTCCTGGACTGGGCACGTTCGCAGGAATGCCCGGTCAAGATGACCAGCAGCGGCTCAGCCATACTCCCAGTGGGGGCGGCAGGTCACCGGTGATTCTTCCGCGAAGTTGCGGAGATGCAGTCGGTGGGTGCCAGTGCGGGGCACAGAATCCTGATGCCGATGATTCGAGGGCCGGCCGGCTGATCGCGCTGTGTCAATCCAGGGATCCCACCGCCCTCGCACTCAACGCCTAGCCTCGCGCCGGCCACTAACACACTCAGGCAGAGTCCTCCGGCTGCGAATTCCGGCTATGGAGCTGGTTCAACTCCCAACCCGCAGCGACGGAGGACCCAGTTGGCCCCACCGACGCTGCCTCCTTCGCTTCGCGCATGGAGATGGCCTTGACGATCCCACCCAGCGCGAAGCAGACATCGCACAGACGAGGATCCCCCTGCGCCCCCTTCCCGATGATCCCCACCGTGGTGGGGATGGCGTAGAAGAAGCCCCGGCCGATCAACAGCCTACGGGAAGTCGGGTAGCAAACCTGACCTACATAGGTGATGGTCGAACTCAATCCGTCGGCGGCTCGTCTAGCGGTGCTTCGGTACCCGATGGGTCCGCGGGCTCGATTGCTTCTGGCACTACAGGCAGCGGCGTCTCCGGCACCTCGGGTTCCAGTTCCTCTGGCTCCTGCGGCGGTGCCCGGCGGGTGAACACCCTCACCAGCATGCCCACGCCGATCAGTATCAGCACCACGGCCCCGATGTACTCCACCGCCACCTGGGCAATGAGGAAGGATAGGCCGATGAAGGCCGTGATCCCGCCCGGAATAAGCGCCCACCACTGCGAGCGATCGCGAAGGAACGTCACGAGGAAGGGGAGTGCTATGGCCAGCAGCACGTAGGCCGGAATGGTGAGGTCTCCCAGGATTCCGAGCCCGATCAAGTAGACCATCAGTCCCACGGCCAACATCACGTACGCTGGGATCAGCGCCCACCACTGCGCCCTATCGCGCAGGAACACGAACAGGAATGGCAACGCTATGGCTCCCAGCACGAAGAACGCCACCGCCTCGTCGCGCAGGACGTCCAGCGAGACCAGGGCGATGAGCAGGCCAATGGCCCACACAATGTAGGCCCCCAGCAGCATCGACCAGTCGGAACGGTCGACGAGGTAGAGCACAAAGGCGAGGACACCGATAACCGCGAACATCCCCACCCACGGCCACGGGCCAAGTTCGACGAATTGATCCACCAGCGACAGCACACCCAGCAGAATCAGCAAGCTGCCCCAGACCACGCCTTGCTTCATACGCCCTGTCATCGCGACTCCTCTCCTTTCCTCAGCCTCGCACCCAGACACGCGTGCAGCCGGAACGTCACTCCAGACACTCGCCCCCTCCAGATCAGCTCAAGTGTAGCATCCAATACGCAGAACCGCAACCGGCCGTCACCACAGGGCCCCCGCTCACCCGACATGGCTGTAATGACTTCAGTCGTTGTCGTTGATCCACTGAAGTGGTTGCCGCGGCAGCCGCCGGGGTGAAGGCACACATTCCGGGCGAGCACGTTGTAGTAGCCACTTCAGTCGTTCATGCCTTGCCTCACGCCACCACAGATCGTGCGAACGAGATCCCTTGGTTCGACAAGCTCAGCTATGCTGTGCCGCTCACCGCAGGCGACTTCGCCACTAAGGAACTCGTCATTGCGAGGGACCGTAGGGAGTCGAGAAACCCCGCTTGTCGCGACCGGGAGATTCGGCGCTTCGCTTCGCTCCGGTCGGAATGACGGCCAGGTTACCTTATGGCGTAGAGTTCCTTGGACTCTGAGTGGTGCGCCCGCGCACCATGGATTTTCTCGGGATGACGGCACCGGGTGCACCCGAAATCGTGGTAACGACTTCAGTCCTTCTCCTCGTCGCATTGGGCATGCTCGAAACGTAGTTGCGACGCGCCCTTGTATGAGGCAGCTGGTATCTTGCGGCCACAGAGAACCTATGGCCTGCAAGCAACGTTGTGCTGAGTGGCAAAGCGTGATACGATTGCGGTGCGGAAAACGCTGCTCGGCAGAGGGAGGACACCAATGCACGGGATGACAGGTGCAGAAAGACGCGCGCTCCTTGATGCGGCGGAGAAGGTCCACACCTATAAGCTGATGCAGGCCCGCGCGTACGATACGCTGGTCAAGAAAGCCCAGGACGAGAGAACCAGCC
>JASFVG010000107.1:0-11683 GCA_050049955.1 Anaerolineae bacterium
ATCAGCTTGAGCAGCGTGGTCTTGCCGCACCCTGACGGCCCCACTAGACAGACGAACTCGGTCTCCCGCACGGAAAAGGACACCTTGTCTAGCACGGGAAGTTGCCCGTTGCCACGACCGTAGACCATGCTCAGTCCGTCGACGGTCAAGAGAGGGTCTCTCAAGAGAGGGTCTCTCAAGAGAGGGTCGCACATCGGTCGCCCCTCAGGGAAGGAAGTCGTTCGTGAAGGCTTGATCACAGTCGACCGGTTCCTCCAATAGCTCGGCGTCCATCATCACTTCAACCGTCTTTGTCCAAGCCTGTGGGTCGGATCTACCCAGTGCATCTCCGCCCCAGTATTCCATCGAGGCCTCCAGCACGGCCATCTGCGCTGCCTTGTTCTCCGCAAGGCCATCCACGTGTTTGGTGCAGATCTCGAACGCAGCATCGGGATCTTCCAGTGTGTCCTCCAGGCCTCTCAAGAACGCGTTAGCGAAGGCGCGAACCAGATCCGGTTGCTCCTTCAGTGTCTTCTCGCTGCTGATAAGGCCGTTGGAGACCAACGAGGCATAGTCAGCCACGCGGAACTCGACGAAATCGTAGCCCATCTGCTGTAGCTGGACCGGCTCGTTGTTGGCGTAGACAACGGCCGCGTCCACCCGCTCCTCGGTCAGATTGGCCAGTTGCGTGTACCCGATCACCTCGAGCTGTAGATCCTGGTCGGAAAGACCGTTCTCTGCCGCAAGTGCTCGCCAGCCGATGTAGCTGGCGCCGAAGGTCTCCGGTATGCCGAGCTTCCGACCAGCCAGGTCGGCGGGTTCCCTTATCCCACTCCCCTCCAGGGCGACCACCGACACAGGGAAGCGCTGCCACCAGTTCACCACGGTGAGAACGGGGAGGTCCTGCGCCCTCGCTAGCAGCACCTGGTCCCCACTGGCTATGGCAAACGGCAACTCCCCGGAACCGACAAGCCGGACCCCATCGGTCTCCCAGCTGTAGTCGAACTCAAGCTCGATGCCTTCCTGGGCAAAGTACCCCTTCTCCACGGCCACGTAGACAGGGGCGAACTGCACATTGGCGACAAAGCCCATGGGGAGCCGGATGTTCGTCGTTGTCTCGCCGGAACCGGGGGCGGGCAGGTTGAGTAGCCCCGGTTCGGAACACGCTGCCAATGCGACGAGTAAGACGACAACAATGAGCGGAAGTTGACCCTTTTTCACTGATTCCCTCCTATCGCGACCTGACTAATGGTCTATCACCCTATGTCTCACGCCAATGCAACAACGCGCGCTCAATCAGTGCGACGATCCCATACAGCGCCTGGGCCAGCAGCATAAGTGTCCCAATACCGACGAAGATCAAGGGGGTGTCGTATAGTTGCTGGCCCTGTTTGAGCAAGTACCCCAGCCCCCTGTCGGAGGCAACGAATTCCCCTACCACCGCCCCGATTACGGCGAGTGTTGCGCCCACTTTGAGCCCGGCGAGCAGCGTCGGCAGCGCGGCCGGGATTTCAAGCAGCCAGATCATCTGCCAGCGGCTGGCCTCCAACGTGCGCATCAGGTCGCGCAGGTCCCGGCCCACGGACCGCACGCCAACGATCGTGTTGATCAGTATCGGGAAGAAGACAGTGAGGGCACAGACGAAGACCTTGGACAGCAGCCCCGTGCCGAACCAGATGACAAGCAGCGGCGCGATGGCCACGACGGGTACTGACTGAGAGGCGACAATGTAGGGCGCCAGAAGCCGCTCCGCAATAGGATAGTGTGCGAGCCCATAGCCCAGCAGGGTCGCCACCAGCATCCCCAATCCCAGGCCCGCCAGTATCTCCTTCAGCGTCACCTTGACATGGAGCCATAGGGTGCCACTACTAAGGAGAACCCACAGCCGATCCGCAACAGCCGCTGGTGTCGGTAGGATGAACCTGGGGTACCCGCCTGCCCACACGACACCCTGCCACAGTACGAGGAACGCAGCGAACGCCAGCAGTGCCAATGCGATCTGCGATAGCCGTTTCCGGCGCATACACTTCTCCCAAACAGCAAGCCCCGTGGGTCAGAAGACACCACGGGGCAGGCTACTCTGCAAAAGGAAACCCCGAAGACTTGTCAGCCCCCGGGGTCTGAGATCGCTCGGCCGCAGTTCGCGGCCCTGTTGCTCATCTCCTTCCATCCGGACTCTTACCGTCGGCTCCGGACTGGATGGCTACGCCATCGTCACCGGATCGACCACTCACGTGGCTCGCGGGCTCAATGGGCCGGTTGCCCACCTCACCGCCGGTCGGGGATTTCACCCTGCCCCGAAGATGGTTGTTCAATTGTCAACGCCAGCATTATACCCACTGGACAGCTACTGTCAAGCCCCCAGTGAGCTGCGAGCACGCTAGATCAGTCCGAGTTCCTGCCCCCCCTTCTTGAAAGCCTCGATAGCCCTGTCCAACTGATCCTCGGTGTGCTCCGAGCAGAGCTGGGCCCGGATCCTGGCCTGGTCGCGGGCCACCATCGGGTAGACGATAGCCAAGACGTAGATACCCTCGCGCCAGACGAAGTCAGCCAGCTCCTTCGCCGTTTTGCTGTCACCGCACATGATGGGCACGATGGGCGTCTCGCTGTGGCCCGTGTCGAAGCCCAGGGCCTTCATCCTATCGAGGAAGTACTTGCGGTTCTCCCACACACGCTCGACTCGCTCCGGATTCTTCTCCATCACGTCAATGGCCGCGATGGTTGCCGCGGCTACGCCGGGAGGCAAGGCCCCGCTAAGCAGCCAGGTCCGTGACTTGTTCAGCGCGAACTTGATCAACGCCTCGCTACCACTGATGTGACCACCGACAATGCCAAAGGCCTTGGAGAACGTCCCCATCTCGGCGTGCACCTGGTCGCGAGTCAGGCCGAAGTGGTTGACGATGCCCCGGCCGCCTTCGCCGAGCACACCCTCGCCGTGGGCGTCGTCGACATAGACACCAGCCCCATGCGCCGCGGCGATCTCGGCGATCTCCGGTAGAGGCGCTAGATCGCCGTCCATGCTGAACACGCCGTCGGTCACAACCCAGATGTGCTCATATGCCGGTTGGTGGCTCTCCGCCTCCTCCAAGATGCGCCTCAGATCGTCGACGTCCTTGTGCCGGTAGATGGCACGGTCGGCCTTCGTTAGACGGATTCCATCGATGATTGAGCCGTGGTTGAGCGAGTCCGAGACGTACAGATCGCCGGCGCCCCCAAGTTGGGCAAGGATGCCCTGGTTCGTCATGAAGCCAGTCTGGAAGGTCAGAGAGGCCGGCGCCCTCTTGAACGCCGCCAGGCGTCGGTCTAGCTCCCGGTGCAGCGTCGTGTCACCGGCAATGGAGCGGTCACTGCCAGCGCCGGCGCCGTACTCCTTCGTGGCTTTGACCATGGCCTCGACGACCTTCGGATGCGTGGACAGGTTGAGGTAGTTATTCGAGCACATCACTACCACCTCTCTGCCCTCGAAGACCGAGATGGGCCCGCTGGGGCCCTGAAGCTCTCTGGGCTCCCAGCTCAGTCCCTCGTCCTTCAGTCGCTTGTACTCCTCGCCGAGATACCCTATTGGGTCTCTAGTCATTTGAGCAGCCTCCTATCAATCTTGTTCGAAGTCTGATGTCCGATGTCCCAGGTGTGGCGCCGTTTGCCCGGTCTTCCCCCGAGATAGCGGATGAAACCGCCGATCAGACCCTTGGTCTTGGCGGCCTGGGCGTAGAGTGCATCGAATTCCTCTTGAGAGATGTGGCTCTGGTCTAGATCAGTGTACACCTGGGATTGCGGCTCCGTGGCAGATCGGCGGACGAAGCCGAGAAACGAAATGAGATCCGGATCGGTTCTGGTGTCGAACCCCTCAGCGATCTTCGACGTCGCCGAGATGGCCGAGCCCTGGATTTGATCGCGCAGTCGGGAATCCTGGTCAAATGCACACTCTGTGGAGGCCGAGTAGACCCTACGCGTCAGCACGCGGGCCTCTTGCCAGGCCCCGATGCACTTGAAGCGCTTGATTGCCGGCATACTCCCGCGTACTGCTTTGAGCAGGCCCACTGTCATATGCCCCAAGTTCGACTTCGAACATCGGACCCAGGACCTAGGACTTGTCGCCCTCAGACCTTCAATCTCCTCCGTAGCTTCTCCAGCATGTCCGCCACCATGGTCGGGAGATCGTACTTCGGCTCCCATCCCCATTCCTGGCGGGCGGCGCTGTCATCGATGGTGCGGGGCCACGAATCGGCGATATCCTGCCGATAGTCCGGTTCGTAGGTTATATGGAAACCCGGAATGTGCATCCTAATCTCGCTCGCCAGCTGTGCTGGAGAGAAGCTGAGCCCGGACAGATTGAAGTCGGCGTGATGCTCAAGCTGAGAGAAGGGAGCATCCATCAACATGAGCGTCGCCCGAATGCAGTCCGGCATGTACATCATCGGCAGCACGGTGTGCTGTTCCAGGAAGCAGGTGTAGCGCTGGTGTTTGAGCGCCTCGTAGAAGATTTCCACCGCGTAGTCGGTGGTCCCGCCGCCGGGCAGCGTCTCGCTGCTGATGATCCCTGGGTAGCGGACGCCACGCACATCGAGCCCGTAGCGGTGCACATAGTAGTCGCAGAGCAGCTCCCCCGCCACCTTGGTGACCCCGTACATGGTTGTGGGCCGCAGGATGGTCTCCTGCGGTGTGTGGTCCCTGGGCGTATCCGGACCGAAGACGGCAATGGAACTGGGCCAGAAGACCCTCGAGACTCCGTGCTCCCGGGCGACTTCGAGGATCGTATAGAGGCCGTCGAGGTTCACACGCCAAGCCAGCTGCGGGTTCATCTCGCCAGCGGCCGAGAGAACCGCGGCCATGTGGTAGACCGTGTCGATATGGTACCGGTCGACTACCTCCTCTATGGTTTCCCGTCGGGTGACGTAAATGGTGACGAATGGCCCGGAATCACGTAACGCAGGCTCAGGTTCAGTCTTGTGGCCGGCGGCGACAACGTTTTCACCCCCGTAGCGCTCACGCAGCGCCATGGTCAGTTCCGAGCCAATCTGACCGACGGCGCCGGTCACAAGGATCCGGGGCACATCATCCCTGGCCACCATCGTACCTCCCTATGTATCTTGAGATCCTGTCACTGTCTGCGCAGGCTGGCGAGGTTGAAATCGGTCTGGCGGTCCGCCCATCCGGCCACGGACGGACGCCTCCCGTCTGGGATCTCCCACCGCGCCTTGACTAGGGTGAGCGGGCATTGCCGTGGCTCAGCGGACTTAGCGCACGGGGGAACTGCGGCCAGTATAGCATATCCCAACCCTTTTTTCAACAGCCGCGCTGTGATATAATCGCACCCCGAGCGGCGTCGCGGGGAGGATGTGGGGATTGGTAAAAGACTAGCATGACGTTGTATGTACGCAACCTGCTGACCCGGAGGCTCGAGCCGTTTGAGCCGCTGGAGGCCGGCGTGGTCAAGATGTACGTCTGCGGCCCTACGGTGTACGACCGCGCCCACATCGGCCATGCGATGTCAGCGATCGTATTCGACATCATTCGCCGCTACCTTGAACACTCAGGCTGCCGCGTCATCCACGTGATGAACTTCACTGACATCGACGACAAAATCATCGACCGGGCCAACGAGTTGAACCTCGATCCGCTGGACCTGGCGGAGCGGTACATCAGGGCGTGGTTCGAGCACGTGCTTTCCCTCCATCTGCTGCCCCCCCACCACGCGCCACGCGTCAGCCAGGTCATCCCTCAGGTCATCGAGACGATCCAAACCCTGATTGACAAGCAGTTTGCCTACGTCGTCAATGGGGACGCCTACTTCCGGGTCCGCGCGTTCAAGCGCTATGGCCGCCTTTCGGGCCGCAGTCTGGACGAGGCACAGGCAGGAACCCGCGTTGCCGTCGAGGAGCGCAAAGAGGAACCCATTGACTTCGCGCTGTGGAAAGCCGCAAAGCCGGGTGAGCCTTCCTGGAAAGCACCTTGGGGCGCGGGCCGGCCCGGCTGGCACATCGAGTGCACCGCGATGGCCGTCCACTATCTGGGTTCGCAGATCGACATCCACGGTGGTGGCAGCGATCTGATCTTCCCGCACCACGAGAATGAGATCGCCCAATCCGAGGCCTACACCGGTCTAGAGCCCTTCGCCCGGTATTGGTTGCACAACGGGATGCTTCAGCTGCGGGGAGAGAAGATGTCCAAGTCCCTGGGCAACCTGGTGACCATCGAGGAATTCCTGGCGGAGCACGGAGCGGATGTGCTTCGGCTGATCGTCCTCTCCTCACACTATAGCAAGCCATTGAGCTACGGCAGCGAGGTGGTAGCCGATGCCGAGCGGGCGCTGCAGCGTCTGCGTGGTGCCCTGCGGCCGGCTACGGGCACCCTCGAGGCAGGTAGCGCAGTGGTGAACCTCAGCGCCCAAGTCGCTGCGACAGTAGAGCAGTTTCGCGCTGCGATGGACGACGACTTCAACACTGCCGGGGCGCTGGGAACCCTCTTCACCCTGGTGCGGGCGATCAACTCCGCGCGCGGCGAGGGTGTGTGCGGAGTACCCTTCACCGACGCTCAGGCGGTCTTCCGGCGCCTGACTGGGGTCCTAGGGCTCAAGCTGCGGCCGGAGGGGGGCAAGGTTCTGGGTGCAGCCCCATTCGTCGAATCCCTTGTGGAGCTCCGAGCTGCACTGCGCGAAGAGGGACAATGGGCGTTGGCCGACCAGATCAGAACTCGCCTGTCTGCTCTGGGGATTACGCTGGAGGACCGGCCGTCGGGCACCGAGTGGCGGCACGGCTGAAGAGGGACTCGACCCCCTCACAACAGCGGGTAGCGGAAGAACCACGGAGCCTGAACGAGCTGGAGCTTATGGAACCCACGACCGAAGACGCCATCGGTACCCACCACCTTCTGCTGGACGAGTACGGTGACCACTCCTGGCATCCCCGCGATCCTGTCGCTACGCTCGTCAACACCATCCTTTCGCAGAATACCAACGACGTGAACCGCGACTCAGCCTTCAGCCGGCTGCGCGAGCGCTTCCCCACGTGGGAGGCGGTGCGCGATGCACCAGCCGAGGAGCTGGTCGAGGCGATTCGGCCGGCCGGCCTGGGACCAACCAAGGCGCCGCGCATTCAGGGAGCGCTGCGCCGCATCTCTGACCGGGAGGGCGAGATCACGCTCGACTTCCTGCGAGAGCGATCGGCCGAGGAAGCACGGGCGTGGCTTACTGACCTGCCGGGCGTCGGTCCCAAGACAGCGGCCATCGTACTCTGTTTCGCCCTAGGTAAGCCCGCCTTCCCCGTCGATACTCACGTTCATCGGGTCTGCGGCCGGCTGGGACTGATCCCGGAGGGCACTAGCCGGGAGAAGGCCCACGATCTGCTGGCGGAGATCGTGCCCGAGGCCATCTACTATCCCTTGCACCTCAACCTCATCGCCCACGGTCGTGCTGTCTGTCACGCCCGGAATCCAGACTGCGAGCGTTGCGTGGTGCGTGATGATTGCGGCTACTACGAGGCCACGGCAGGTTAGTCCACGACGGCGCCAACCCGTAGACGGCGTCGCCTGCATGGGACCCTATGACTGACACCCGAGTTAGGTTGGGCCAGCGCGGAGAGGACCTGGCAGTTCACGAACTGGTCCGCCGTGGTTTCGAGATCGTGGATCGCAACTGGCGCTGCCAGATCGGCGAGGTGGACGTTGTGGCCCGCCATCATGAGACATGGACTCTGTTCGAGGTGCGCGCGCGGCGGGGACGCACACACGGCACGCCAGAGGAGTCAGTGACGCCAACCAAGCTGGAGCGGATGGCCGACGTGGCGCGTACCTACCTCTCGGAGCACGACGTGAACGTGCATGAGGTTGACTGGCGGATAGGCTTGGTAGCGGTGGAGATGGACAGGGCGGGGCGCCTCCTGCGCATTGATGTGTATGAAGATCTTTGGTAGCGCGCGCGGCACAGGCGACGCAGAGGGCAGCACCCAGATTCCCGACGACTCGCGACGGGGCAGTCCCCTTCTGGTAATCGTGGGACCCACGGCGGTGGGCAAGACGGCGCTCTCGCTCTCTCTGGCAGAGGCGCTGGATGGAGAGATCGTCTCCTCCGACTCTCGGTCATTCTACCGCGGTATGGACATCGGCACAGCCAAGCCCACGCCAGAGGAGCGGGCTCGTGTTCCGCATCACCTGGTCGACATCGCCGACCCCGACGAGACGGTGGGGCTGGCCGAGTATCAGGATCGGGCCTATGCCGCCATCGACGACATCCACACGCGGGGAAAGCTGCCGCTACTGGTTGGAGGCACGGGGCAGTACGTTCGGGCTGTGGTCGAGGGATGGCAGATCCCTCGCGTGGCGCCCCATCTTGAGCTTCGGGAGGAGCTAGAAACCAAGGCGGAGACGGAGGGCCCTCATGTGCTCCACGATTGGCTGAGGCACCTCGATCCACAGGCTGCAGGACAGATCCACCCCCATAATGTGCGGCGGGTTGTGCGGGCACTGGAGGTGTGCCTGGTCACTGGGCGGCCCATCTCCGAGCAGCAAGGCAGGGAGCCGCCACCCTATTGCACCCTACAGATTGGCTTGACGATGGACCGCGAGGCGCTTCACGTTCGGGTTAAGAGACGATTGGAGATGATGATTGAGGCGGGCCTGGTCGAAGAGGTCCAGCGGCTGCGCGCGCAGGGATACGATTGGTTCCTTCCAGCTATGTCGGCCGTCGGCTACGCCGAGTTCCAGCCCTTCCTCAACCAGCACCATGGTCAGCCTGTCGAAGGAGCCTGCCCTGACCGTGCCGAACAGCCCGGCACCTTGGCAGATGTGATCGCGGAGGTTGAGAGTAGTCTCCACCGCTTCATCCGTCATCAGCACAACTGGTTCGCCCTGGACGATCCCACCATTCAGTGGTTCGATGTCACGCAGGCGTCCTTCGAGGAGATCGAAGCCGTCGTCCACGACTGGTTGGAGACCTGTTGACGGGACAGGTTTGCCCGGTTGGCGCGCTGATGGTAGAATGAACCCTGACGTTGGCTGCACGCCCATTGAGGAACAGGGAGCCCTCGAATGCAGGTCCGTCCAGCGGAACCGAAAGATCTTGTCCCCTGTGGCTTGCTCGACCACTCCTCCACCACCGACCGCGTCTGGCAGATGGAGAAGCGGGTGGAGAACAACGCACGGACCGTTGCCTTTCGGCCCGTGCGGCTGCCTCGTGAAATCGAGCTCTCCTACCCCCGGCAGGGAGAGGATTTGCTTGCAGGGTGGCGGCGCCGCGACAGTTTTTTGGTGGCCGAGATAGGCGAAGACGTGTGCGGCTACGTGGCGTTGACGGTCCAGCCCGAACACGGGCTCGCCTGGGTAGGTGATCTCGTCGTAGGTCGCTCCCGACGGCGGCGCGGAATCGGAACAGCCCTCCTGAGGGCTGCGGCCGAGTGGGGCTGCAAGCAGGATCTGGTACGTCTGACCGTCGAGGTGCAGACCAAGAACTACCCAGCGATCCAGTTCTGTCAGGCTTGCGGACTGACCTTCTCCGGCTATAGCGACCGCTACTGGCCGAGCGAGGATATCGCCGTGTTCTTCTCAGGAAGGTTGCGCTAGATCAGTACGCCGCTTGCACGCACGCGCGCCTGGCCGAACGAGGATCCCGGTTCGCGGGCCAACGTCGAAGGATGGCGATGACGGCTGGGGCAGTGTACACGCCCTCAGGTTGGTCCGCTGAGCAACGTCCGGTGCTTACAGTATCGTCCGGTATTGGCTAGAGATTGGCGTTGGGTTGGTAGGTTCGGTATCGGTGCTAGACATTCTTAGGTTGTTTGAGCTGGTCAACGTCGTGCTCACCTCGGGCATCGTCATCTTCTCCTTTGCCCTGCTGCTTCACTTGCTCATCTACAACAGGCGCAATAGCGTGGCCCGCACCTTCAGCATCCTGGTGGGCTGTGTGTCGGTGACCTACCTGGTGGACCTGGCCCTGTTCGGCGTCGAGGACTGGGAGGTAGCCCAGCCCTGGCTGGAGGTACAGTGGATTGGAATCGCCTTCGCGCCAGCCGCCTACCTGGGCTTCTCTAACGCGCTGCTCAACACCACGGGCGAGCGAAACAGGCTACAGACGGTCGCCACGCGACTGAGCTACGTGCTTGGCGCCCTCCTGTTGATCGGGGTGGCCTTCAGCGACTTGATCGTGCGGGGAGGGGCGCTGACGCATCGTGCGGTGCACCTTCTCGCAGGACCGCTCTTCCCGCTGTTCACCCTGTACTTCACGATCGCCGTCGGCTGGGGGGCAGCAAACGTGCTGCGCGCCCGGCGACGGTGCCTGACATCGACCTCGCGCCGCCGTATGTCATACTTGGCGGCAACCTTCGCAGCGCCCGCGGCCGGTGTGTTCCCCTATCTCCTGCTCTCCGGGTGGCCCGCTTCGGCGCCCGGACTCCTGCTCTGGCTGGTGCTGATCCTGGGGAACGTCGCCGTGGGCATGATGCTCGTCATCCTCGCCTACAGCGTGGCAGCTTTTGGGGCGCTCACGCCCGATCGCGTGGTTAAGCATCGACTGGTGCACTTCCTGCTCCGCGGTCCATTTGTCGCCACCTTGGTGGTCCTGGTCATCACCGTCACTGCGCAGGCAGAGGGATGGCTAGGTCTTCCAAGCCGTCGCATCATGCTTTTCGGCGTTGTCGCCGTCATCGTCCTGCTGCAGATTGGTATAGAGCTTGCCAAACCTCTTATCGACCGTGCACTCTACCTCCAGGATCGTGACGAGATAGCGTGGATTCAGCAGCTATCCAGTCGGCTGCTCACATCGACCGACCTGCAGCAGTTCCTAGAGAACGTGCTTACGGCCCTATGCGAATTGCTACGCGTCGATTCAGCCTTCGTGGCCGTCGTCGACGATGGCGAACCCCATCTCGAGGTGTCATGCGGCGATCTTCGGACCGGCTTTGCCGAAGGCCTGTCCCTGCACGCCTGGCGGGCGTCGGTGCAGCAGATGGGCACTCCATTTGACCGTGAGGCGAGGCCCGCGGACAACGGTGCAGACAGTAACGGGCAACGTCGACTCACGCAGCACGATGATCTGTTCGTGTGGAATGGCTACTGGCTTGCCCCCCTCCGCGCAACGCACGATGAAGACAGCGTGCTCGGCGTGCTCGGCGTTGCGGCGCGATCCCCTGAGCCGGACCTCACACCTGAAGAGAAGGCTGGGGTGGAGAACCTGCTCTTGCAGGCCGCAGCAGCTCTAGAGGACCGTCAACTTCAGCAAGGCATCTTCAGCGCCTTGGAACGCATCATGCCCGAAATCGAAGACATCCAACGCCGACGCGGCATGATTCACTACGTCGGTGATCAGGCGCTGTCGGAGTTCAGTCCGGTCGAGTCAGGTGAATTCCGGGAATGGGTGCGCGATGCCCTCAAGGACTACTGGGGCGGCCCGGGACTGACAACTAATCCCCTCTTGGCCTTGCGCGTGGTCGAGCGGGCAACCCGCGAGCTAGACGGCAACGCTATGAGGGGGCTGCGTTCGGTGCTACGTCAGGCGGTCGAGCGGCTGCGCCCGGAGGGCGAGCGGAGGATGACCGCGCCGGCGTGGCTCCTCTACAACATTCTCGAGCTGAAGTTCCTGCAAGGTCTCAAGGTGAGAGAGGTCGCGCAGCGGTTGGCCATGAGCGAGTCGAACTTGTATCGAAAGCAGCGCATCGCGATCAAGGCGGCGGCACAGATGCTAGCAGAGATGGAGCGAGAGGAACGAAGGAACCAG
>JASFVG010000108.1:0-11646 GCA_050049955.1 Anaerolineae bacterium
GCTTTCGTCCATCAGGCCGACTTGCAGGATAGCCTCCTTGCGGACCAACATGAAGGCACCGACAACGGAGTCTACCTCGGCGACCTGGGTGGGGTCGAGGTATGTCAGGTTGTAGCGACCGAAGCGACGGCTTCGCGGGAATAGCCGAGACAATCCGATCATCCGGTAGAACGAGACCTCGGGGGAAGGAAACGATCGTCGGCAGGCGAGATCAAGAGAGCCGTCGGGTCGCACGAGTCTGGGACCGGCCGCGCCCGCGCGAGGGTGGTCAGCCATGAAAGCGAGCATTGCGGCCAGCGCATCTGCTGGTAGTTCTGTGTCAGAGTTCAGCAGCAGAGTAAAGGACGGGAGACTGGCAGATTGGGCGGTCGCGGACGCTGAGGATCCAGACTGATCGACGAATCCGAAGGCCCGGAGCCCCTGGTTGTTGGCGGCAGGGTAACCCAGGTTCTCCTCGTTGGCGATCAGTATTGCTTCAGGAAACGCCTCAGCCACCATGTCTGGGCTTCCATCAGCAGAGGCGTTATCCACAACACATACCCTGAAGACGAAGTCGCCCTGGCTGGCATAGACGGAACGAAGGCACGCGTGCAGGAGTTGACGGGTATTGTAGCTGACTACGACAATTCCCAGGTCAAGCATAGTCTCTGGTCACGAACGCCCCGTCGGGGAAGTGGTCCCGAGAGCCGCCCGTACGGCAGGTCGCGAACCCACGGAGGGACTCGCCGGGTGTCCCGGTGTCGTGGTGTGAGGCCGCAGAGTCTTGCTCTCCAGCGCCCAATATGATAGCACGGAGCATTGGGGGGGGCAACCAGCCTGGGTCGATCGGCGGCGTTCCTCGGTGGATGCTCCACGGATGCTCGTTGGATACCCCCCGCAGCCGCCTACCGGCGGAGCACCCTGAGCAGCATCGGCGAGACGACCAGCCGGGCTTGCCACGATGCAAGGCGGGCGATTCAGGTGCCAAGCAGAGCCTCCCTGCCGCCCACGCGTCTACGCTAGCGTAAGCGGGCGATGTGACCAGCCCAGTCCTCCAACACCTGACGAACGTGATCGAAGGCCATCGCTTCCGGCAGGGCGTCCGGAGCAAACCATGCCACATCGGCGGCGTCATCATTGGGCTGTTCGTGACCGCCTACAACCCGGGCCAGGAAGTAGATATTCAGACAGTACGTCTCTGAATCCCCATAGCTGTAGCGTCCTATGTAGAACCCGAGCAACTCGGTTAGCTCCACGTCCAGCCCGGTCTCCTCTCGCACCTCGCGAATGGCGCCGGCGCCGGGGTGTTCGTCTGCCTCCAAGAAGCCGCCAGGGATGTCCCAGCAACCCAGGTAGGGCTCGATAGACCGTTTCACCAACAACAGACGCCGACCCCGCGTGACCAGTGCACCAGCGCACGGTTTGGCATTGCGATAGTGGACGCGTCCGCAGACCGTGCAGGTTTCTCGCGCTCGGGTGTCTTGGGGCCGTTTGAGCCCGGCTAGCAGACCGCCGCAGTGATGACAGAAGCGGATGGGGCTCAATAGGTCGACGATTGTCTCATCGCTGCAGAACGCCGATCCCACAAACGGTAGCTGCCGCGCGATGTACTGGAACTTCGCCCTCCTCGGCAGCCGCCGAAACCGGGCCTCCGCTTGCTGGGCTGAGCTCCGACTGGGGTAGCGCCAGGCACCTATGAGCGTCACAGGACGGCGTCCCGCCGTGTAGCGCGCGCCGCGGCCGCGATTGTGGTCACTCAAGCGTCTCGCGGGATCGGTGGTCACACCGGTGTAGAGCGTATCATCGGCGCACCGCAGTGCGTAGAGAAACCAGCTGCTGGAGATCACAGCGTGGTCAGACAGGGCCCAGGGTAGGAGGTCCTACCCGAGCGTGTCCCACCTGCCGTCATCGAAGAAGACAAAAAGCACATTCTCACGATTGATCCGCGAGTGCCCCCGCTCGAAGTCCTGCCAAGTAGCCTGGTAGCCCTGTTCCTCCTCCAGTGCCCAGCCGAGTCCCGCTCGAACCGCGAGTGTAGCACACCAGTGCCATCCGAAGCCCCGCTTCGGCATGACCAAGCCCGTTGGCGCCGGCCCTTGTTCCGGGCAGAGGTAGTCCGGATCCCCCTCTTCCCATTGATCGGCCACGAACTGGTAGGTCCCATTCCCATAGACGATATGGATCACGTCCAAGTCCTGTTGCCAGAGCATACCCCCGAACTGGAAACGCTGCTCGGCCGCCCAGGTCTCGCTTGCCGGTTCGACGGGGCAGCCCAAGGCACTCATGATGTCCGGAGCCGCCTCAAGCCGCGCGCGAAACTGCGGGGCAACAGGCAAAGAGCACACCGGTGTCGGAGGCGCCGTCGTTACCTGCGTAGGGGTCTCGGTGGGCGGTTCAGCCGTTGGCGTTACGGGGACAGGCGTGGAAGTCGCCGGGGCTGACGTGGCGGCCGGGGTGTTCGTGGCAGGCGCCGCGGTGGGGATCACTGATGTCTCGGTTGCCGGCGCGTACGTGGGAATCAGCGGATCGGTTGGAGGCACGGTCGTGGGCACAGGAGTGGCAGTGTTCGTTGGGAGCTCACTCGTTGGGGATGGCGTCTCTGTAGGCTCAGGCGTGGGAGTCGGGTCGGGGCTGTCTTTGTTGGTGGCCCGGGGCGCGGGCGTGCTACTGGGCGCTTCCCCCGCCAGTCTAGCTTCCACCGTCTGAGCGACCGCCGTGGCTATCGCAGCCGTCTCAGGCGTTAGCGTCCCTCCTGGCTTGCACGCTGGGGCAGCCAACAGAAGGCTTCCCGCGACCAAGAACATAATTCTCGTACGCATGGTTGCCTCCTTGTCTCCCTGCCCTCATCGCTTGCAGCTTTGGGTATTCTAACACAACTTCGGGCCTGTGGGAATCCTCTCTCCCAGCGCCGTTAGGCAGCGACTGCTGGTGTCTCGTGCGGCCTCCACCACCCCTGACCGGGGAACCCTGAAGAGGGTGTGTTGCCTATCAAGTGTCCTTGCGCCTCTGGTAGTACAAACGTCCTATGTGAATCTATTCTATCTGCTGCTATATTGCTGTCGCTATTGGTACCTCGCGTGAGGGACGACGGCCGCCGCCAACAAGGTACCGATGGTACTGCGTGGACGCTCCGGATCATCGGAAGCTCCATCCACAGGGGTTGAGACGAAGGTAGGGGCGCCTTCGAGCAAGAGTGGGTTGTGCAGGATCGAGACCCGCCCTTGCAGAGTTGCTCCCCATGTTGCTGGGTCTCTTCCCGCCGGCCGAGACTTGATATGAGGGCAGTTACGTGCGACCGTGGCTCTGGGCTAGTTCTCGCAACCGGGATCCGGGGTGCCGATGTCCACGACTGTAACGCTTTCGTAATAATGAATCTCTTGAAGCGGGGTTTTCCAACTGCTATACTTAGGATCTGGTGCGGGCAATAGCCTTGGTGCCCTCACACTGCACTCAAATCCCGCCGGAGACCCGCGATGAGTGGTGCTCGCATTCTATACATTGAGGATAACGCAGAGAACCGACTCCTAGTGAAGCGTATCCTGGAGGCGCAAGGGCACGCCGTTTTCGAGGCGAATGATGGGACCTCCGGGCTGGCGGCAGCGAGGCAGGTTCAGCCCGACCTGGTCCTGCTGGATATCAGCTTGCCAGAGCTGGACGGCTATGATTTGGCCGCGCGCTTCCAGGAGATGGATGAGATGGATGGGGTCCCTGTTGTGGCCATCACGGCCAACGTGATGAAGGGAGATAGGGAGCGTTCACTGGCAGCCGGCTGCGACGCCTATATCCCGAAACCCATCGACATCACCAGGCTGCCAGATCAGATTGAAGAGGCGCTACAGACAGCGAGGGCCTGAAGACGCCGTTTGGGCGGATGAAGCATGCTGATCATCACGGATCGCTCCCTCGAATCCGTGATCATCGGATGCCTGCTGGTCGAACCGGGGTGGTGGGACAAAGGGACGCCGGTAGTTCCGGACAGGCGGGCCGCCACGGCATCGTTAGCTCAGGTTGGCGCGATTGTGGTTCGCGCCAACCTGCCACCGCCTGGGGGTCACGGGAATCCAGACCAAGATCACCAACGACTCCGCTCCAAGAGATTCTCGCCTGGCGCGAGGGGCTACGTCCGCAAGTCGGCATCGGCTCCGGTTGGCCTGGTCGAACAATCAACAGGGCAACCCACCCTCGCGGGACACAGGCCAGTTGGCAACCGGTTCAGTTTGCAGGCAGTTCATCTGCGGACCTGGGAAGCGATCCCTAATCCCGGCGCCCGCTGGTGGACGGTGCGGTCGTGACTTTCGTCAGAGCAGGTACTGGGCAGGCAAGCGATGAATGAAAAGAGCGTACTCTACGTCGAGGACAACTTCGAGAACCGGCTTCTCGTCAAACGTACGCTGGAGGCTGAGGGCTACAACGTGCTCGAGGCGGTTGACGGCCCCTCCGGTCTGAAGATGGCCTCAGAATCCCACCCCGATGTGATCCTTCTGGACATCAGCCTGCCCGAGATAGACGGCTACGACCTAGCGCGGCGGTTCGCGAATCTCCCGCATCTGAACGGCGTGCCCGTCTTGGCTGTCACCGCCAACGTGATGAAGGGCGACAGGGAACGCGCCCTGGGTGCCGGCTGCGATGGGTACATCCCCAAGCCCATCAACATCGACCGATTGCCCGGTCAGATCGAGGCGGCGCTCCTCAGGGCTCGGTCCCTTCAGAGGCCCCCGGAGATCCCCCGTGAGGAGCCACTGCCGGTCCCGGACGAGGTGGAAACAGTGCCCGGTCTCGAGGCGGTAGATCTTGCTGCGCCCCGAGTCCCCGAGATCGACTGGTCCGACATATTCGAGCGCGAAGCCGTCTGGAGCTCCGAGGTTGCCCAGGGCGATCAGGAAACGGAGGTCCTAGCTGTCGACAGTGACGAAGACAGGGTGTCCCTGGGCATAGCGGGTGACGACGGTCACGGACTCGATGTGGTGAGCGAGCGTCCAGTCGAGACGATAGAGGGTAGCCCCGGCGTGTCCAAGCCCTTAGACATCGACGTTTCCGCTGGCCCGGTCGACGAAGCCCCGGTCGAAGTCGGGCCCGGGGGACTTGGCGACTTGGCCCTGGATGGTGAAGCGGTCGGTGATGAGCCCTCGAGCGACGTCCTGGATAGACGTCTTGCAGAGCTGCTGGAGGCGAGCCCCGTCCGGCCGGAGACCCTGGATGAGGTGGTTTCGGCTGCTGCGGACCAGGCCGTTGCCGACGAGGTTGATGCCGATAGGCTCCAGGAGGTCGCCGTTGACGCTTCCATCAGGGACGATGGGGGCGAGGTCGACCTTGTCGGCGCACCAGATGTCGAGACGGCCGAAGTGCGCCCCCCTTGTCCGGAGGCAGCGGAGGCAGAGGCTGTCATAGTAGAGGATCAGGCCCTGATTGAAGAGGTTGTGGCGCCGGAAACCTGGAGGAGCGGCATCGCTACTGAAGCAGTCGAAGAGATTGCTGAACGCCAACTGCCTGCAGAGAGCTTGGCTGAGCTGGTAGGTCATATGCAGGACCTCTCGGCTGAGCTCGGGGCCGAGGCTGTACTCCTGGCACGGGGCGATCGAGTACTGGCCAGTGTGGGGTACATGCCGGCACGCAAGATGGGGCAGCTGACTGAGGTCCTGGCAAGGGGATTCCGGGCTGCTGACAGCGTCGCTTCGTTGCTTGGCTGCGACCGTGGCTGTAGCGAGCAGATCACGTGCATCGGGGACTTCCTGCTCCACGCTCTGGCGGTCGACGCTGACTTGGCCATCCTGACAGCCGTACGCGACCCGGTTCCTCTCGGTGCAGTGCGGCTCTGGGTGAAGCGTTCGGCAGCTCGTGTGAAGGCGGTGCTCAGCGAGGCCGGCGAGGTCCCGGCTGGGTGAGCTAGCAGCAACAACACCAGGGCCGACTGACCAATTGGCGACGCTATGAGCGCGAGTTGGAACAGCGGAGACGCCTGCGTGGTAGTGAGCGGCTATGGCGCCATCAGACGGTAAAGAGCAACTGAGTGTCCCCACGACGGGCATGCGCGGTGGGCTGGGTCGCAGACTGCTCACCGCCTTGCTGGTCATGACGATCGGGCCCCTGAGTGCCTTGAGCTGGTACGCGGCACGCAGCGGGCGCCGCGACGTTCAGCGTCACGTGATGGATAAGCTTACCACGGTTGCCACCGCTACAGAACTGCGTGTCCGTGACTGGATTGATTCTCGCGTTCAAGCAGTCGAGGTCTTGGCTACGGGGCCTGCCCTGCGCGAGAACAGCGCCCTCCTAGGTGGGGACACGGAGGGGGCTCAACAGGCGCGGCTCCAGCTGCAAGGCCATCTGGACGCCTTTCTCACCACAGACCGTGCTTTCACCGGCATCAGCTTCCTCAACCGTGAGGGCGAGCCGGTTGTCTCGGCTGGCACGCCACCGGGATCGACAGACATAGCTGTCGATTCGGCAGAACTGGCTGCCGCAGGTTTTGTCTTCCAGATCACGTCTCTTGATAAGGAGTCAGAGAGCGGAGCTTTGGTCGCGCGGTCCGTGGAGTCGTCTCGGGGCGGGCCCGTCGGCACTCTGGTTGGTTGGATCACGCTCGACGGTTTGGAAGCGATTCTGAGTTCAGTGGGTGGCGTCGGACAGGGCGGTCAGCTGTACCTGGTGGGGGACAGCGGCTTGGCGTTGCCGCTGGGGGAGCACGTGCAAGGCGAGGGGATTGATGCCGCGCTGTCTGGTGAGGAAGCCAAGGGTCGCTACGAGAACCATAGTGGCATCCCTGTTATTGGTGTCTACCGGGCGATGCCCGACCTTGGGCTTGTCCTCGCAGCGGAGCAGCCCGAGGATGAGGCCTTCTCCCCGGCTGAGAGGGTTACGGCGGCAATCGTCGCGGCTGCGCTGGTAGTGGCTCTGGTGGCCTCAGTCATTGCCGCTGTCGTGACGCGCCAGATCACAGGGCCCTTGGTCAGGTTGACGGAATCGGCTCTCCACATCGCGAAGGGCGACCTGGACCAGCGGGTGCACGTGGATTCCCGTGATGAGATCGGGATTCTTGCCAACGTATTCAACCAGATGGTGGCTGAGCTTGGCTCTTTGTACGACGGGTTGGAGGCCAAAGTGGCGCGGCGGACGGCGCTGCTTCGGGAGGCGAACTTCACCATACAAAAGCACGCAGTTCAACTGGCCGCCACAGTGGAGATCAGCCGCGTCGTCGCCTCGATCCTCGATGCACGGGAGCTGCTGCAGCAGGTGGTGCACTTGGTGCGGGATCAGTTTGGGTACCACTATGTAGGAGTCTACCTCCTTGACGACAACGGTGGGGAAGCCGTACTAGAGGCAGGCACAGGCGGCGACCACGCCCTCGAGGTCGCCACAGCCAGGCGAATCACACTCGGTGACGGGACGCCCGTATCCAAGGCTGCCCTGTCGCGGGAGCCCATTGTCGAGGTCTGGAACCAGGAAGTGGTCGAAGCGGAGCTATCGACCCCTCTAGTGCGAGCTGAGGCTGCGCTCCCACTAATCGTACGTGAGGAGGTCCTTGGCGTCCTGGACATACTTACCGTGCAGCCTGAGGGGATCGATCAGGACACGCTCTCCGTGCTCAGCAGCGTGGCCAGTCAGGTGGCGATCGCACTGGACAACGCGAGGGTCTATCGAAATGAGAGGGACGCCAGGGAGCGGCTGAAGCACGCTGAGGAGATGCGGTCGCGATTCCTATCTCATATGAGTCGCGAGTTGCGCGAGCCCTTGACGAACATCACCGGCTTCTGCCGCCTCATCCTGAACGGGCTCGACGGGCCGATTAGCGATCTGCAGCGCCAAGACCTGCAGATCATCCTGGCGAACAGCGAGCACCTGCTAGGTCTGATAAACGATCTGCTGGATGTCTCGCAGATCGAGGCTGGATTGATGGAGCTGCATTTTCAGGAGCTGGATCTGCAAGCTATGATCAAGAGCGTGATGGCCACCGCCAGCGCTCTCGTACGCGACAGAGATATCCAGCTCATCCGGGAGGTGGAGGATCTGCCGTCGGTAAAGGCCGATGCCGCACGAATGCGCCAGGTGCTACTCAAGCTCCTCACAAACGCAGCCAAATTCACAGAGGCCGGGACCATCACGGTTCGAGCCTGGGCCGAGGATCATCAGGTATTCGTGAGCGTCAGTGACACCGGGAACGGCATTCCGGTAGAGGATCAGAGACGGATCTTTGAGCAGTTCGAGCAAGGCACTACCGAAGCGCGGCGGCGTCCCAACGGGGCTGGGCTCGGATTGGCCTTGAGCAAGCAGTTCGTCGAGATGCACGGGGGCGAGATCTGGGTAGAGAGCGCGGTAGGAATAGGGTCCACGTTCACCTTCAGTCTACCACTCGACCCCGTTCCCGCTTGATCCGGACCGGGAAAGGGCAGAGCCCGGCATCGGGCTCAAGCTAGCTCAGATTGGGAGAGGGCGGATGCCCCCGAGCACACAAGGACAAGCCAGAGTCGTCGCAGTGGCGAACACAAAGGGGGGCGTGGCCAAGACCACGACCTGCCTTTCCTTGGGGGGCGGGCTCGCGGACCAGGGGCGGCTCGTGTTGCTAGTCGACCTGGATCCGCAGGCCCATCTGACCTCCTCCATGGGGCTCAGTCCAAAGGACCTACGCCGCACGGTATCCGACGTTCTTCTGGGCCACAGCTCCCTGACAGCCGTCAGTCGTGAGACACCGGTGTACGGCCTTGATGTAGCCCCTGCCAACAACGAACTGGTGGTCATTGAGAGAATCCTCTACAAGCACCCGGGCTATGAACATCGTTTGAAGACAGGTATCGAGCAGATGCATGGGGGTTCCTACGATATCATTCTAATGGACTGTCCGCCAACATTCGGGACGGCTACCATCAACGCGTTGACCGCGGCGGACCTCCTGGTCGTCCCTATGCCGTGTGAGCACTATGCTGTGCAGGCGCTCGGGCGGATGTTGGACATGGTGCGCGTGACGCGTCGCAAGACGAACCCGTGTCTGAACTACCGGCTATTGGTCACGATGTATGATATGCGGAACCGAGTCCACCCGCTGATCCTTCGGTCCCTCCGCGATCGGTTCCCAGAAGCGCTCTTCGAAACGATGATTCAGGTGGACACGAAGCTTCGCGAGAGTCCAGCCTTCGCCAAGCCAATCACCGCGTACGCACCCAGGACGAGGGCAGCCCGCCAGTACACCACCTTGGCCAGAGAACTCATCGATCACCTGGACCGCAGGCCCCGGGAGGGAGTGGCATCGCTGATAGGCGCAGGAACGGGCTCTGCAGCACTCGCGGCCGAGCGGGCGCGGCAGCCCGAGGACGCACACACCACCCGAGTCTTGGCACTCGAGTCGCCGGGCGAGGGTATGCACATACGCCAGGTTGCACCAGGGGGCAATAGTCTATGAAAGAGGATGAGCTGAGCCAGTCCTTCGAGGATTTGTTCTCCGATATCTCCCTGCCGCCGGCCAAAGCGGCGGAGGGAAAGCAGACGTCACAGCCGCGACTGGACGAGGGCAGCGTGGCGGAGGAGGGGGCAGCTTCGTCGGTTGAGCAAGCACCCGGGCCTGAGGCGGAATCATCAGCTGCACCCGAAGTGAGATATGGAGTGGGAGAGGTGCAGGCCTGGCGACAGGTCTACGCCGAGGTTCTGTTCCAGGCCTCCCTTGTGATAGGAAGCCTGGCAGCGCTCATTGCGTCGTACTTGGCCTTCAGGAGCCAGGATCGCTGGGCCATACCCGTCTACGTAGCCGCGTGCGGACTGCTTGCCCTGATCACCCTCTCGCGGCGCCTTCAAACCACACTGCGTATTGGGGGGCTGCTGCTTGTTGTCTATGCGATCGGTCTTGTGGACTTGCTCAGGGTCGGAAAAGGAGGAGAGCTCCGTCCCCTGCTGCTGGTTGTGCCTTTCCTGGCGACCCTGTACCTTGGGCGACGAGGAGGAACCGTCTCACTCTTCGCGATTGCTCTAACGATGGTCGGATTCGGTTGGGCCTTCGCGGCCGGCTTCATCGCTGTGCCGATGGAGATGGAGGCTAGCTCCGCTAGACCACTTTCGTGGCTGACAAGTGCTGGCGTATTGCTCGTCGTGGGCTCTCTCGTCGCGTACACGCTCGACTACGTCGTACAACGTCTGGTTGAAGCGCTCATCAGGAATCGATCGCTGGCGCACGACCTGGAGGAGCACCGAAGTAGGTTGCTAGAGCAGACCTGGCCGATGGAACGACGTGCGCATCTACTGAAGATCAGAGCGGAGGTGGGGCAGGCCGTCACATCCATCCTGGACGCCGACCAGCTGTTGCGCGAGTCGGTGGAGCTGATACGAGATCGTTTTGGCTGGCATTCGGTAGCTCTGTACTTGCTCGAGAAGGATGGTGAACAGCTGCGGCTCGCTGCGGCCGCGGGAGAAGCCGGGGCACAGATGCTGGCTGAAGGGGTGCAGCTTCGTGTCGGGGAGACGAGCCTAGCAGGCTGGAGCGCGAAACACCGTCGACCACGTGTCGCTTCGGACGTTGGTGACGGCGACGTCTACCCACCGTTCCCACTTCCGCCTCGAACTGCTGCGCAGGCAGCAATCCCCCTGACGGTCGAAAGTCGGCTCCTGGGGGTGCTCGATGTCGAGGCCAACGAGAAAGAAGCATTTGATGAGCTAGCTGTAGAGGTACTCGAGGGTCTGGCAGGTCAGGTTGCCGCTGCTATCGACAACGCAAGGAGGCTCCAAGAGGAAGCAACTCTGCTCGAAGCGACCAATCCCGCTTATCGTGCCACGCGACGGCTTGCCGAGGCGGTCAGCGTCGACGAGGTGCTCGACGTGGTGATGAAGAGCGTCTCCGAGACGGAGGCGGAGGGCTGCATACTGGGCCTCTACGATTCACTGGGAAGCAGTGGGGGGCAGGGTGGCTCGCTAACCAGGACCTGGCACCGGCGTGGGCCCTCACCTTTTGCTTCCGACACCAAGCTGGTCGATTACGGGGGCATGGCCGCTCGTGCCGGGGTCGATGGGCGACGTGGCTACGAGTCAGCCGAGGCCTATGCGACGCAGTGGCTTGCATCCAACATAGATGATCGGTCGCAGCTTCCAGAGGAGAGGCGGCCCTTCTTCGACAGAGTCGCTACTTTGGCTTCATACGCCGGGTTCAATCTGGGAGCAGTAGCCCACTTTCCGCTGGTCGTGGGCGATCGAGACATTGGCTTCCTGTTCCTCTACCGTGGGACGCCGGGCCACTTCTGCCAGACCTCCTTGCACTTGTACGAAACGCTGAGAGATCAGGTGGCCAGGGACGTGCAACGCGCCCGGCGCTACCAGGAAGCGCAGCGATCCCTGCGGGAGCTGCAAGCTCTGAACAGTATCGCCAACGCGGTGAGTGGGTCGCTGGAGATGGATGAGGTGCTGGAGCAAACGCTGAAGCAGACACTCGCTCTGACTAGGTATGAGATTGGTCTCATCAGCCTAGTCGACCCGGCCACCGATAGACTGTATCTGGCAGTGGAGCAGGGCCTGCCAGCGCCGTTGAGACACCGCCTCATCGAGGGAGGGATGGACGGCACTCTCTGCGATCATGTCTACCGGCAGCACGTGGTTCTCTCCGTGCCTGACTTCACGGAAGGTGCTCCGACAGACGTCGAAGGATTGCTGAGCATGGGCCTTCGATCCTACCTAGGGATACCGCTCGAGTCAAGGGAGGCC
>JASFVG010000109.1:0-11586 GCA_050049955.1 Anaerolineae bacterium
CTTCTCAGTCAGTACTTCATCGGGTACCGGGTGTCCTTCGTGGGCAGCCTGATCGGCTTTCTGTATGCCTTCGTCATAGGCGGCCTCGGCGGCGTCTTGATCGGATGGATCTACAACCGAGCACTCTACCTGAGGAAATGACACGTTGCTGGGTAGCTGATGCCGGCTGAATTTGGGCCAGAACTTGATGGCAACGCTTTGGCAGAAGGCAAGACTGCTTCGGGGTCTGATCGATGGCGAGGTCGCTTACGGTGGCCCGTTCTATGTGGATGTGGACGTGACGCGGCGGTGCAATCTGCACTGTCTAGGCTGCCAGTATCAATCATCCCGCACACGGATCCTACCTTCGAGCGGCCCGACTGTGCGAGACGTGCCTTTCGAACAGATCCAGAGCTTGTCTGCCGACCTGCGAAAGCTGGGGACGCGCGAAGTGCTGCTAGTAGGTGAAGGAGAGCCCCTGCTCCACCCTCGCATTTGCGACATCGTCTCGGCATTCAAGAGCGCAGACTGCAAGGTCCAGGTCTTCACAAACGGGACACTGATCGACCACCGGCTAGCTCGCGCCCTGCTGGAGTCAGGGCTCGACGTCCTCAGGGTTTCGATGTGGGCCAGCTCACCCAACGAGTTTCGGCTAGTCAATCCCGGCGTGAGCCCCAGTCTCTTTGACGCCACCCTGGCGGGCGTAAGGAGCATCACTGGCCTGAGGTCACAGCTGGGCAGCCGGCGTCCGGCCGTCATTCTGACGCAGCCACTTAACCGCCACAACTACCAGAGCATCAGCAGGCGGGTTCGCCTGGCACACCAGTTGGGATGCGACGGCGTGGCCTTCGACACATACCGGCACTGGGGGGATGAGTTTGCCCCGGTGGCCCTTTCGGCGGAGCAGATCCAGGAGGCCTGCGAGCTGCTGATGGACGCGCGACGAGTCGCTGCGTCTCTAGCTCTTCACCACAACATCGACCGCATGTTGCTCAAGTACCGTTTGGGCGAGACGAGCTGGCAGAGCGTACCCTGTTACGCGGGCTGGTTCTTCTCACGGATTCGGGTAGATGGGACGGTGGTACCCTGTGGCATGTGCTCGATGATCCTGGGAAACATCAGAGAGGAGCCCTTCGAGAAGGTATGGAATGGCCCGGAGTATCGAGCCTTCCGCCGGCAGGCATCCGTTCCTGGAGGCGTGGCTTCCTTCGGGCCGGGCTGTGACTGCAACTGGTGCTGCTACGCCACGGACAATTCCCTGGTTCATCGCTACGCCCGGTGGATCCCTCGCACGTGGGGAGGTAGGAGTGACTGATACCTCTCGCCTGAGGGGATATCCGACGCGGGCGAAGGCGGAGCTGACTCAGGCGACCAAGAAGGCGCTGTCGCGGCTGGGAATTGTGCCGCCTCCCCTCCAGGTGCAGCTAGACATCACTGACCGATGCAACCTCCAGTGCCCCACATGCTCGAAATCCATGGTTCCAGCCTCGGCGGAGGAACTACCGCTTGAGCAGTGGCTCGAGGTCCTCCACAAGATCAGGACCGTGCCGCTGCTAGGCGAGGTGTCGATTGGTGGAGGCGAACCCTTCGCCTGACCGGATACCTTGAAGTTTCTGGAAGCCGCGAAGGCCCTTGGCCTTCGGGTCGTGCTGCTCACGAACGGTTGGGCCGTCGACGGCAACGGGCTGCGGCGACTGGAAGAGATCGGTGTCGACCGTCTCATGGTGTTCCTGAACAGCATTCGGGAGTCGGTCCACGATGATGCCCGAGCCAGACCCGGCAGCTTCGAGCGCATCTTGCAGCTCCTGATTTGATTCGCCTGCGCCGCAATCTCGGGCTTCCTGTTCGGGTGGACGTGCGCCACCCTCCGCAATCTGCTGGTCTCGGCCAACATCCATAGAGCCGAGCGATGGGCCGCGTGGTGATCTCTGAGGAAGGTCCTCAACCAGTCGTGCGGCTGAGCATAGCGGCGGGAGAGTGGATAGGGAGACCGAAAGCAGGTCTGGGAACAGAGAGGCCAAGAAACTCCTCGGCAAGGCGCTGGGGCTCGACATCTGGGTCCTGGGGCTGGTGCTGGGTCCGCTAGGCGGGATCACGATCTTCATCGCCACGACCTGGCTGATCATCAGGTGAGGAGACCCAGTAGGGCCGCACGTGGCGCTCCTGGGTCGGTACTTCATCGAGTACCGAGTGACACTCGTGGGCAGCTTGATCGGGTTTGTGTATGCCGTAGTCCTAGGCGGTCTAGGCGGCGTGCTAGTCGGGCGGATCTACAACCGAGCACTCGACCTGAGGAAATGACGCGTAGCTGGGTAGCTGACGCCGGCTGAATAGGGCCAGAACTTGATGGCAACGCTCTGGCAGAAGGCAAGACTGCTTCGGGGTCTGATCGATGGCGAGGTCGCCTACGGTGGCCCATTCTATGTGGATGTGGACGTGACCCGGCGGTGCAATCTGCACTGCCTCGGATGTCGGTATCATCCTCCGCCCGAGGGCCAAGTCGTGTCGAGCGACACGTCTGTCCAGGACTTGTCGTTCGAGCAGGTCGATCAACTCTGCAAAGAACTGCCTGCACTCGGTACTCAGGAGGTCATTCTGGCAGGAGCCGGGGAACCACTGCTCCACCCCCGGTTGTGCGACATTATTCGCGCGTTCAAGGATGCTGGTTGCACCGTCCAGCTGTACACAAACGGCACATTGCTCGATCAGGCCTATGCCCAAGCCATTCTGGAATCCAAGCTGGATGTTATTCGGGTGTCGCTGTGGGCCAACTCAGCGGACGAGTACCGATTGTGTCACCCCGGTGTGAGTCCCGATTCCTTTGAACGGAGCCTGAACGGCATCAAAGCCGTCGCAGACTTGAAGAAGGCAAATGGTCGACTGCAGCCGAAGCTCCTGCTTACCCAGCCGCTGAACCGGTACAACTACGGTGGCATTGGCGCCCGGGTTCGTCTGGCTCACGACCTGGGAAGCGATGGCGTAGCCTTCACAGCATACAGACACGGCGGAGGCGAGTCCGCCTCGGCCGCTCTGTCGGCAGAGCAGCTTCAGGATGTCTCTCGTCAGCTGAGGTACCAGCGGAATGCCATCGAATCCCTATCGCTGGTACACAACATAGACCACCTACTCCTCAGGTATCGCCTCGGGGAGAGGACCCGGCGGCACATGCCCTGCTACGCAGGGTGGTTTCACACGCACATCCGGGTTGATGGCACCGTGGTACCGTGCGGACTGTGCTCGCTCCCGATGGGCAACCTGAGAGACACGCCCTTCGCAGACATCTGGAATGGAGAGGCGTACCGGGCGTTCCGGCGGCAGGCCGCCAGCCTCGAAGGGCTGGCCTCCCTCGGTTCCGACTGCGAGTGCCGCTGGTGCTGTTACGCCAGAGATAACTACCTCGTCCATCGCATCGCCAAATGGGTGGGCACACTCAGGAGGAAGGAAGAGTGATGACTGCAGGGACGCTGAGCGGGGCTGCGAACCAGCTTCGAGGTGAGGCGACCCAGGCGGCCAAGAGAGCAATGCTGCAGCTGGGAATCGTGCCACCGCCTCTGCGAGTCCAGCTCGATGTCACGGACAGGTGCAACTTCCAGTGCCCTACGTGCTCAAAGGCAGCTGTCCCGCCCTCGCCCCGAGAGCTGACACTCGATCAGTGGACCAGCGCGCTCGATAGGATCCGCTCGGTCCCCTTGATGCGCGAAATATCGATTAGTGGGGGCGAGCCGTTCACCCGTCCCGACATATTCGAGATTCTGGAGGAAGCAAAGGCCGTCAGGCTGAGGGTGGTGTTGCTGACAAATGGCTGGCTTGTCAAGAGGGATACGCTTCAGAGGCTAGAGGAGATTGGGGTGGATCGTCTGTTGGTTTCCCTGAACAGCCTGAGGGAATCGGGACACGACGAGAGCCGAGCCAAGGCCGGAAGCTTCGCCAGGATAATGCAGCTCATCGACGATTGGCGCGCAGGGGAGCGCGGTATGGGCCTGTCCCTGGCGACAGTCGTTACGGAAGCAAACTGCGGTGAGTTGTCGTCGATCGGGCGGTTCGCCGCCGACAAAGGACTGAGTGGGGTGATCTTCCAGGTGCTCTTGCCCGTCGAGGTCCACTACCCGTTTGGCCGCGACCGTACCATGCGAGAAGCCCAGGATCTCTGGTACGAGAGCAACCCGTACTGGGTTCGGAACACCAAGTTGCTGCGGTCTGAGGTTCGGGTTCTGCTGGAGTTGCAGAGGGCAGGTGGCACGGTGATCAACCCCCCTTCCCAGCTTCGGAGGTTCCCGCCCTACTATGAGAACCCGCAGGAGGTAGGCACGTGGCCATGCCTCGGAACCCTCTCAAGGCTGTACATCGGTCCTTTTGGGGACATGCGGCTCTGCTACGGGTTTCCCCCTATTGGCAACATCCTGCGGGACGACCCTCGTGAGTGCTGGAGGAGTGCCGCGGCTGCGGAGATCCGCCGTCGGAGTAGGAGTTGCACGCGCTTATGTCGGATGATGAACAGCAGTCTCTAGACATCACGTCCGCCAAGCGAGATCCAGCGATCTCGGTGGTGGTCTACACTCTGAACGACGCTGAGACGATCGAGTGGTGCCTTTCGTCGCTAGTCGACCAGAAGTGCGCGTGCTGCTACGAGATCATCGTGGTCGATGACTGCTCTCGCGATGGGACGCCAGAGCTCATCGCTCTCCGGTTTCCACAGGTCAAGCTTGTGGGCCAGGAAAGCGGGCAGGGATGGATCGTGGCCTTGCGCCGGGCCCTCAGCCTGGCGCGGGGGGAGACCCTTGCGTTCTTGGGAGCGCACTGCGCAGCAGACACGTTCTGGCTGGCGACCGTAGAAGCCGAGATGTCCGCGTGTCCGCCTGTCATCACAGGGAGGGGAAGGCACGGCGAAGGGCGGTTTCTGGAACGTTTTGAAGCCCTGTCCGTGCACCCGGATTACCTAGACACGGTGAAGGGAGAGGTCGCATTCCTGTGGGACGACAACTTCGCGATCCGGCCGTCGGTCCTGGAGGACGCACTGCCTGACACCGGTGGGAGTCTTTCGGACGGAGCCGGTGCAACACTCCTTTCGCTGGAACTGGGGAGGCAGGGCATACCGATAAGGTACCGACCGTCCTTCGTCATCGACCATGCTACTCACTCGTTGCGAACGATTGTAGGGTTCTGGCACGGTGAGATGGCGGAGAACGCCATTGCCATCAAGCTAGCCGACCCGTCTCTACCGTTGGCGCGCAGGCTCTGGCTGGGGCCAATGGCAGCTGCCATCCTTGCGGCGGGCGGGTTCTGGCATGGCGCAAGGGCAATGCTGCGGAAGCGGCACTCCTTGCACGTCTCCCTACCCGAGGTAGTAGTGCACAGTTGTCTCCTCGTCTGTATGATGCCAGGCTACTTCCTTGGGCTATGCCGAGAAATCGCACGGAACTGGAACCAGATCCGACGACGACTGTGACGCAAGAGGAAAGAAGAGGAGCCCGTAGGGCCCATGCCACAACGGCCTACGGGTCCAGGCCGTCCTTTGGTTCGGCTTCGTCCGAGGCCTCGATATATGATCCCGCTGGGGAGACGATAGGGAGATGCATCGCTTGCCTTCGAAAGCTCTTGCCGTACTCAACGCTCTGACCACAAGACGAGTACTGATCGAGTGCGACCGGCTGCCCCACGAGTTCGAACGAGTACCCCTGCGTAAGATCCTGAACTGGATCATAGTGGAGACCTCCATCCACCTGCGGGCCTCCAGGGCCTGGGGATGGCCCACTCACCTGCAGGTCGAGCCGAGCTGCCGGTGCAACCTCCGATGCAAGCTCTGCCCGGTCACGGAGGGCCTGGACAGGCCGGCAGGGAATATGGACTTCGAGCTATTCAGGAAACTCATCGACGAGGTCTATCGGTACGTCTTCCTTATCATCCTCTGGGATTGGGGAGAACCCTTCCTCAATCCTGCCGTGTACGATATGATAGCCTATGCCAAGCAACGGGGCGTTAAGCTCATATCGAGCACAAATGGTATGGTCTTCGCCGACAGAGATCACGCTGAGCGTTTGGTCCGTTCCGGTCTTGACTCCATCATCTTCTCGGTAGATGGCATTCGGCAGGAGACGTACGAGAAGTACCGAAAGGGCGGTGAGCTGGAGACGGTGCTGGCCGGCATTCACAGGGTGATCGAGGCCAAGCGGGCTCTCGATTCGACGAAGCCCCTGCTCAACTTGCGCTTCATCGTCATGAGCCACAACGAGGACGAGATACCCCGATTGCCCGAGTTCGCTCAGAGGCTGGGTGTCGACGCGCTGACGCTGAGAACCCTCAACACGTACGATGACGCCGGGTACTGTACCACCCAGGCCAACGGAGGCGTGCTGTTGCCCACGAATCCAGACTACCAGCCGTTCCGTCTCGATCCTCAGAGTCGCCTCCGCGTCCGTCGGCGGACGAACCTGTGCAAGGCCCTGTGGAACAACCCAGCCATCCATGCAGACGGTAAGGTCTGCCCCTGCACATACGACCCGCACGGGAGATCCGTCCTGGGCGACCTCACCCAGGCATCCTTCAGGGACATCTGGTGGGGTCAGGCCTACCAGGAGCTGAGGCAAGCCTTCCGGGCCGACTACCAGAAGCTGGCGCTGTGCCGCGACTGCCCATGTGCCTTCGAGGGCGGCTCGATGGGAGAGGAGAGGGACGTGGAGGTAACGTTCTTTGACCGGGAACCGCACCGCTGAACTCAGTCAAGGGGAACATGCAGTAGCTGGCGAGGGACAGGCGGCAAACAGGGAAGAGCATCCTCCCGCGCTGTCTGTGGTGGTCATCACACCTGATCGCTACGAGACGATTCGAAGGACGCTCAAACACCTTGGGGAGCAGTCAGTTAGCGACCAACTGGAGCTCCTGATCGTTGCCCCTGCCGGCAGCGCCCTTCGAGACGAGGTCGCGCATCTCTCCGGGTTCGAGGAGGTGCGGGTAGTTGAGGTGGACGAGATCAGGACAACAGCGTTGGCGAATGCCGCGGGGGTGCTCGCTGCCACTGCTCCTGTGGTGGCTTTCGTTGAGGACCACGCCTTCCCAGAGCCCGGGTGGGCGCAGGCGCTTATCGTGGCTCACCACGAGTCCTGGGCTGCCGTTGGACCTGTGGTGGGCAATGCCAACCCCGGCAGTCTCTGGAGCTGGGCCGACCTGATAGTCGGGTACAGCCCCTGGCTCGAGTTCGCCCCCGCGGGGGCCGTAGAGCACCTGCCTGCTCACAACAGCAGCTACAAGCGGGCAGTCCTCCTTGAGTACGAGCGCAGACTTGAGGAGGCCCTCGCGGTAGAGAGCGTGCTGCACTGGGATCTGAGGTCCAAAGGCTACGAGCTGTACCTGGAGCCGGCGGCCAGGATCAAGCACCTGAACACATCGCGGCCCTTGCCGCTTATGCAGCAGCAGTTCCTTTGGGGACGCGTATTCGCCGCGGGCCGCGCACGGAGCTGGTCGCCCGTCCGGCGCCTCCTGTACGCGATCCTGGCTCCACTCGTCCCAGCGGTGCGGGCCCGACGGATAGCGCGACGGCTGCGCGAGGCCGGGCCGGAGTATGATGCGCCGGTCGGGGCATGGCCACTTGTCCTACTGACTCTCTGCATCAGCGCGCTCGGTGAGATGACAGGCTATGCATTTGGCGAAGCGAATGCCCAGGAGAAGATGTGCGACCTAGAGCTTCACCGCGATCGACACGTCCGCAGGGGGGACAGGTGGGATCGGGACAGTTAACCACCGCACGGGGTCGTGCTGCGTCGCTGCGGACCCTAGCACAGGGACATGGAGATGCAGGCAGCCACTTGGGCGGCTGAAACGCTCTGGGAGGCTACGTGAGCCAAGCACTGCCCTCGTTCTCGATCATCATACCCACCCACGGCCGTCCCAGGCAGCTGCGCAGGTGTCTTGAGTCCATCGCCCTGCTGGACTATCCGGCAGATCGCCTAGAGGCAATCGTGGTGGACGATGGCAGCCCCACACCGCTCGATAGTGAGACTGCTTCCTGCGGGGATCAGGTCGCGGTACGGTTGGTCCAACAGGAGCACGCAGGTCCATCGACGGCCCGCAACACAGGTGCGGGAATATCAAGGGGAAAGTACCTCGCTTTCACCGATGACGACTGTACTCCATCCGTCGACTGGCTGCAGGCCCTGGCGGCCAGGTTCAGGGCAACGCCCAACTGCGGCATTGGAGGAAGGACAGTCAACCTGCTTGCCGAGAACCCGTATTCGGCTGCCAGCCAGTTGCTCGTCACTTACCTGTACGCATACTACAACACCACCCCCGACGAAGCACAATTCTTTGCGTCCAACAACCTGGCCGTGCCGGCGGACCTCTTCCGTTCTGTGGGAGGGTTTGACACCTCGTTCATACGGACCGCGGGCGAGGACCGCGATTTGTGTGATCGGTGGCGACACCGTGGCCATAGGCTTGTCTATGCTCCGGAAGCCATTGTTTATCACGCCCACGAGCTGACCTTCCACACGTTCTGGAGACAGCATTTCCGGTACGGACGCGGCGCGTACCAATTCCACGCCTCACGAGCCCAGCGCGGAGGAGGCCGTTTCTGGATCGAGCCCCCAAGGTTCTACGCGGGCATACTTCGCTACCCGTTCTCCCAACCAAGAGGGCTGGCGGCGAAGCTCACCCTGATGGGTCTGATGATAGCGTCGCAAGCGGCCAATGCTGCAGGATTCGCATGGGAGTGGGCGCGGGCATTTGTCACAAGCTGACAACCAGAGTGAATGACGACTCGACGCTGGCTCAGCCGAGCGCTGTGAGTACCAGGCCGCCCTGTGGCCTCCAACACACTCCGGCCAACTGCGCCAGTCCCGGCCGCGTACGCCATCGAGGCGCCACTGATACCCTTAAGGTTTCTGGAGAAGATCGCAGGCAACAACCTGCGGAGTCGGGTCTACTTCCGGCGATTCGTCGGGTCGCTCCCACTGCTCGTGCCGTGGGTCGCGAGCCGGTCGATTGATGAGCTCATGAGCTATCTGGGACTGTGATGGCTGCGACACGAATGGGGCCGTGCAAGGGGGAGAACCGTGCCAGCTAGGGGGACAGGCCTGTCGAGGTCCCCTGGGGCTGCGAAAGACATGTCTCGCCAAGACGCGGCAATCGCTGGCATCATTGCTGCGGCTGAAGGCCGCCGCACAGAGAGAGAGTCAAATGGAACGTGACTCGCACCCAGCCATGTCGGTCGTAGTTGTGACACCTGACTGCTTCGAGACCATCTCCAGGACAATCACCCATCTGCGTGAACAGACGATTCGAGACAAGCTTGAACTTGTCATCGTCGGACCGTCGACAAGTGTCTTGGATGGCCATGAATCGGAGTTGGCGGACTTCCGCACCACTCGGGTTGTTGAGATCGAGAGAATCCGATCACTGGCGGTGGCGAACGCCGCCGGGGCGCGCGAAGCGAACGGCCCCGTGGTCGCCTTTCTCGAAGGGCACGTCTATCCAGACCCTCGCTGGGCCGAGGCTTTGATCAGGGCACATCGCCAGCCCTGTGCCGCCGTTGGCCCGGTAGTGCGAAACGCGAATCCGCGGAGTTGGGTCAGTCGAGCCGAGATGCTCATCGGATACGGACCGTGGCTAGACCCCGCACCGTGCGGCACGGTCACCCACCTACCTGGGCACAACAGCAGCTACAAGCGAAGCATCCTCCACGAGTACGACGACAGACTCGAATCCCTCCTGGAAGCGGAGAGCGTGTTGCACTGGGATCTGCTCGCCAGGGGATACAGACTATGCCTGGAGCCAGCAGCGAAGGTGTCCCACCTGAATACATCGTTGCTTAAGTCGATGGTAGAGGAACGGCTGCGGTCCGGACGCTTGTTTGCGGCGACGCGGGCCAGGAACTGGTCAACACTGCGGCGACTCATGTATGCCGTGGGTACACCGCTTGTCCCGTTGCTTAGGTTTGTGAGAATCCTGGGTGATCTGGAGCGGTCGACCGATCCGAGCCGATTTCCTTTCGCGATGACACCGCTGGTTCTCTTCGCCCTGGGTGTCGACGCCGTGGGGGAATCGATGGGCTACAGTCTCGGTTTGGGAGACCCGCAGGAGAGGGGCCTAGATCTGCAGTTTCATCGCGAGCGCCATATCAGCAAACACGACGTCAAGCTCTTGGAGTCGGAAGCTACACCAGTAACTTGATGGTGGTACTTCTGTGGTCCGACAGTATCGTGATGAGCCGGATGGTCCTACGCATGGGGTGTTCGCACCCCGGCTGTGGCTCTTGCGTGCGATTGTCTCTTCCAACTGGCGGCAGTCGCCTCGGCGGTCAGGCTTTGCCTGATCTGATCATCATCCGCACTCGGATGCGCCGTACGATGAGTCTGCGTGATTGCCTCGAGCTCCGTCCCCAGGCTGCTCCGCAGTCACGCCGTGGTACACACTGTCATGGTTCTTCCGACAGATAGACTGCCAAGGGTGGTAGCACGGGAGATTCGCGGTTGGTGGGCCGACCACCGCATTGTCATACTGCGCCTGACCACCATTCTCATGGCAGCTCTCGCGCTGCTCAAACTCGGCAGCGAGTTCTACCGGCTGGTGCTGGATCCTGGACCGAAAGGAGCCATCGACCTCAAGCTCCTCCACCGGGTCATCATTCAATGGTTTGCCGGAAAGCCTGTCTACGATGAGCTGGGTCGTGGATACCACCCCCCGGCAGCGTATGCAGTACTCTGGCCATGGATGGGCTGGCTGACCCTGTCACAGACCCGATGGCTCTGGGCCGCCAGCTCGGTCGCAGCGCTGGCAGTTCTTGCCTGTTTGGTTGTGGAAGAGAGCGGTGCGGCAGGTCTTACGGAGCGGGCCCTCGCCGCCCTGATGCCGCTATCTCTCAACGCCACGGGTGTTACCCTCGGAAACGGGCAGCTTACCATCCACCTGGTGACCTTGCTCCTCCTGGCGGTCTGGCTACAAAGGCGACAGCCACACGCCCCTGGAGGATGGCCCGTCCTGTCGACAGTCGTGGCGTTCACGCTCGTCAAACCGACTGTGTCGTTGCCTTTCATGTGGCTCATCGTCCTCGGACCAGGTGGGCTGCGGACCGCTCTGGCTGCCGCAGTGGCCTACATTGGGCTGACCGCTTTCTCCACGTCTTTCCAAGGGTCCGGGATGGTTTCTCTCCTGGGCAAGTGGCTCGCGCAGGGCTCGGCTCTCGCGGTACAGGGAGGCTACGCGAACCTCCACATCTGGGCAGGTGCATTGGGCTTTGAGCAATGGCTGCTACCACTTTCGCTGGTTGTGCTCACAGCTCTGGGAGCGTGGGTATACGCATTCCGCCGCCGCGACCCGTGGCTGCTGCTGGGCGTCACCGCCCTTGTCGCTCGATTCTGGACCTATCACCGCCTGTACGACGACATGCTGGTCCTATTTCCAATGGTGACCCTGTTTCAACTGGCCAAGAGGGGGCCGCGCGACGATGGGCGCGACGTGGCCGCAGGCACTCTCCTTGGCGCGGTGGTCCTGGCCATGATGATCCCCGCCCGCCTGCGCTTCGCCGCGTGGCCGTGGCACCTGATCTTCACAGCCGGCCACGCTCTGATCTGGGCAATCGTACTCCTGTTCCTGCTCTGCCAGACCGCTAGGGGCGAA